>CAXDSX010000085.1:0-9765 GCA_963992075.1 uncultured Pseudomonadales bacterium
TTTTTCAAGCAGAAGACGGCATACGAGATCAGCCTCGGTCTCGTGGGCTCGGAGATGTGTATAAGAGACAGTTCAAGGCGCCTGCATTGGAGGCGGCGTTGACATGGTTTCCGCATGTGACATTCGTTACTGCACGTCAGACGCCTTTTTTTGCATTCAGGAAATCAACATCGGTTTATCGGCGGACGTCGGCACACTGCAGCGCTTACCAAATCTCATCCCGGACGGTCTGATGCGTGAACTCGCGTATACGGGAAGACGTCTATTTGCCGAGGAAGCGAAGGAAATTGGCCTCGTCAACAACGTGTACACGACCCACGAGGAAATGCTCACATCGGTCATGTCCATTGCAAGTGAAATTGCGTCCAAATCCCCGCTCGCTGTGACTAGCACAAAGCACCTGCTCAATTACGGTCGTGAACACGGTATTCAAGAGACCTTGGCATACCAATCGCTGTGGATGGGAGCGGTATCCCAGGGGACCGAAATGCAGACCTATTTCCGCGCCAAATCTGAGGGCGACGAGCCCTCGTATGCGGACCTTCCACCACTCGACTAATAGACACTCGGAGGACATTGCGATGACTGAACAACCCGGCCTGTTTGACACCATCTATAACTGCCGCGCCATGCGTCGCCTAAAAACCGACCCTGTCCCGGAGGAAGAGATCCTCCAATTGATCGAAGCCGCAAACCAGGCCCCTACCGGCTCCAACCAGCAAGGAGCGCGATGGATCGTGGTACGGGATCCGGATCAGCGAAAAACGCTTGCCGATTTGAATCAATCCGCCGTCGAAGCGTACATCGGACCAACCTCGGGTCGACCTACTGCCCTAGCGCATCAAGAAGCTGATAAGCGCTTGCGAATGCTCAACGCCGTGCTCTGGCAGGCCGAGCACATGCACGAGATTCCTGTCCTGATCGTCGCTTGTTACCAGTTTGATGGCCCAGTCGGCGATGGCGTACCCAGCGGTGGTGGCGGATCGATCTGGCCGGCAGTCCAAAACCTGCTGCTGGCGGCTCGTGCATTGGGTCTAGGGGCGGCACCAACCACCCTCGGATTATCCAATCCCGTCGCAGTACGAAAAACACTGAATCTTCCCAACGACATGGCCGCTTATTGTCTTATCCCCGTGGGGTACCCTCTTGGGAATTTCGGCCCCGTGACGCGATTACCGGTTGCTGAGACGGTTCGATGGGACCGGTGGACATAGCATAATGACGGCGATCCCCGCGAGCCCATAACCAAGGAAATGATATGGATCTAGCAACGTGGTCTTGGATATTCATGGTGGTTTATATCGGTGGCATGTTAGCCATCGGCGTCATTGGACAACGTCGGGTTAAGCATGCGGACGATTTTGCTACAGCCCGCGGCTCGTATGGACCCATATTTCTAGCCTTCGCGTTCGCGGCAACGACGGCTAGCGGTGCAACGTTTCTCGGCGGTCCGGGACTGGGATACCAGTGGGGGTTCGCTTCGCAATGGGGGAATTTTCTCTACCCGATCGGGGTGTATTTTGGCGTCCTGATATCCATGCGTCTCATTGCGACCACGGGGAACCGGTTCGGTAACCGATCCATTCCCGAGTACCTAGGCGATCGATACCAGTCCGAGGGTATTCGCATCATGGTGTCCATTTTTTCGTTGGTCTTATTCTTCTACCTTGCAGGTCAATTGGTTTCAGGACTTGTGATGTTCGAAATTTTTCTGGGACTCCCGCCATTCTGGGCACTGTTGATCACGACCACGGTGCTCCTTTTTTACGTCGTTCTCGGTGGCGCACACGCCGATATTCTGACCGATGGGGTCCAAGGCATCATGATGCTCATCCTGGCTATTGTCGTGATCGTTTTGGTGCTCACCGGTTTTGGCATAGAAGGAGGTTTATCAGGATTGATTGATCGGTTGGAGGCGCAGAACAGTAATCTGGTTCAACCACTCAATCCTGAATCGGCTCTGACACACTCTTGGTGGGCAATCATCGCCGTACTTTTTGCCCACATCCCACTTGGGCTGCTTCCCCATCTTGGCAACAAGCTTTGGGCTCTAAAAGGCGTGGACGATCAACGCAGATTTATCAAACTGGCGTTTCTATTTGGATTGGCGCTGGGGATGATGGGACTCGGTGGTTTACTCGCGAGAGCCCTGCTCGGGGACGCGTTACTGCTTGAGGGCGCTAACCCCAATCAAGCGCTGCCACTCGTGTTCATCGAGTTGTTCCCGACTTGGTTGGCCGCACTTATCGGCGTAGGGGTATTGGCTGCGATCATGTCGACGGCGGATGGGCTGGTGGTTTCGTCCTCACAAATCGTCGCAAACGATCTGTACCGGCGATCAATCGCCCCACGGCTTAAACAAACGCCTTCCGAAGACGAACTTGATCAGCAAGTCCTCACCATAAGCCGAGTAACGACAGTCGTCGTTCTTATCATCACCATGGGCTTAGCGTGGATGCTGATGGAAACCAATATTGCGCTGATTGTCTGGATCGGTACAGGAGGGATGATGGCGGCGTTTGCCGGACCCCTCGTGGTGGGTGCGTTATGGCGCGGCGTGACCCGGGCGGGAGCCTACACTGGCCTCGCGTCTGGTTTCTTTACTTTCCTTATCCTGCACACGCAATTACTGGATCCAGCATGGTTTGGCAGCGGCTGGCTGCATGAGGCGGTCGTTTGGTTACATCGTGAGGGGCCAAATCCGTTTTCATGTGCAGCGATGGGTGAAGCGGTATCAATCTGTTTGACTTTCTTGGTGTCTCGAAGCACCCAACCACTGCCACAAGCCCATCTCGAGGGCATGTTCTCCGAAACAGCATAGACGCCAATCCAGCATGGGGCATATCAACGTCGACGAAGCGATTCTCTGGCCCAATGGCGCTCCAAGCGCGCTCGGCACAGGCACCATCGACACACCGGCGTTAACGTGCCACGTAGCAGAAGCCGGTAACGGCTGCGGCATCGTCGTATGTCCCGGAGGCGGTTACCGGGTACTGGCTTCGGATCACGAAGGCTTGCAGGTGGCCCAAGCACTGAATCGGATTGGAATTACCGCGTTTGTACTGCGGTATCGCGTCGGCACGCGTTACGGAACCGACATTTCGTTGCTCGACGGTTTGCGCGCAGTTCGGTTCGTCCGGCACCACGCTGAAAAGTGGGGGATCAACCGAGTCGGCATCCTCGGATTTTCGGCAGGCGGGCATCTTGCTGTTTCAGTGGGCACATACGTTGACGAAGGGAAACAGGAAGTCAGCGATAGCGTCGATCGTGAATCATGCCGACCCGACTTCTTGGTCCCCATCTACGCTGTCACTAACGGCATCAAACGGGGTCGTAAGGCCGATGAATACACGCCCGCGGACACAAACGTCAGCGCCAATACGCCGCCAACGTTTTTAGTACACACGCATGAGGATCAGATTGTCTCGCCAGCACAATCAATTCTCTTTTATGAAGCCATGCTCGAGGCCGGCGCACAATGCGAACTTCACATATACGGATACGGCGAACACGGCGTGGGTCTTGCAGTCGGCGATCCAGAAGTCAGCGAATGGTTTAGCGCAATGCAGGGTTGGCTGCGTCGATCTGGTTTTCTGTCCGACAAACCGAGGGTTGCTGTGCATGGGACACTCGCCATCGACGGTGCGGCGCCCGGAATGGCGTGGGTAAGTTTCGAGCCCCGTGATCCATCCGCACCGACAGCGCGTGTCAAATTTAGCCGGGCCGACAACGGTGCTTTCTCAATCGATTCTCAGCACGGCCCCACGGAGGGGAGTCATCGCGTCATCGTTCACCACATCAGCGAACAGTACCCTCACGTGGCCTCAGGGGGCTACACCCTTCGAGACGCCATTCGCTACGAAACTACCGTCAACATCGTCAAGTCAAAGAAGATCCAACTGCAACTGACCGGCAGCTAAACATCCTCATGGCGTTGGCGCATCGGTATACAAGGGTAGTTCCTCCATGCCCAGCGCTTTACGAAACGTATTGTGGTAGTGGTGCAACGGCGGCTCGTTGCGGCCGAATATGACGTATTCCTGTAGTCCCGATTCGGCGGCTCGTTGTGTCGTTACGGCGAGGGCGTAGTCTTCCTTTTCAACCACGGCAGAAAATCCGTCTCCAAAGGACTCGCTCGCCGCGGGGTTGTCGGCGATCACTTCAGGATCCGCGTAATAGCCAACTCGGGAGATGGAACGGCCAGGATCTTTGGGATCGGGATAAACCCTCACGACGATAATCCGACGGTTGCTCACGTTGATGACTACGTTTGGGTAGAGGAAATACACAGGGAAACCGCCACGGTGGATATGCCAGTCCGATTCAGGTTGCCCACGCAACTGATCGATGGACTTCAGGCATAGCACCATTCGGTGATTACGTTCATACGAACGATACGAAAGCACGTCCCCATGAAAGCTGTTGGCAAGCGTGTTGCGATGCAATCGCTTGAAGTGATACGTCTCTCCAAACGTATCGGTCGCCAACTTCCAGTTGAGTCGCATATCAAAGGATTGTTCGCCAATAAACGTGTATTGATCCCAACCCCAGTGGGCTAAATCGTCATCCAATCCCTCAAACAAACCATCGACATCAATGCTCCCTTCAGGGTCCATGCTGACCCAAAGGAATCCATGTTTTTCCATCGCCGGCAGTTCAATCAGACCCCGACACGTTGAATCAAATTCACCGAAATGCTCCCGCATCGGGATACCCACGAGCGAGCCCGTCGAGTCGTAAGTCCAACCATGAAACATGCACGAGAACTTCGAGCTCGTTCCCCGTCTTTCATGCACAACCATCGAGCCTCGATGTCGGCAAGAATTCAAAAATGCTCGAAATTTCCCCGATGCATCCCGAGTACCGAGAACCGGGACCCCCACGTCGTTACACGTGATAAAGGAATTAGACTCGGGCAGATCGCCGCTCAAGCCGATCACCTGCGGATGACCCAGGAAAAACGTTTCCCATTCGTTATTCAACAAGCCTTGACTTGTGTAGGTGTCCGTCGGGCACATGCGAATGCCTCCCGCATCTGCATTCACGCCTGCATCAAGTTGGCCCATCAATTCGCGCAAGATTTCTAGCTGGACTTCGTGGCGCATGAGATCTTCTCTAGCCCCGGTTACGAAAAAACATGCTAGCGAAATCGCGACGTTGTACGCTACCCGTCATGAGTGAAACATTTTATGAACATCTGTTTGGTGTGAGAGACAAGGTCGTTTTGGTCACCGGTGGCACCCGAGGCATCGGCTTGATGATTGCCGAGGGTTTGGTTCGCTGCGGCGCACGAGTCTATATCTCGTCGCGGAAGGAAGACGCTTGCCAAGAAGCGGAGGCGAAACTCTCCCAATTCGGCACATGCATCGCCATCCCTTGCGATATTTCAACCATCGCGGGCTGTCAGGAACTCGCCCGAACATTCCAAGTGACGGAAGACAAACTGCACGTCCTCGTCAATAACGCCGGATTAACGTGGAGCTTGGATATCGACGAATTCACCGAAAAGGCCTGGGATCGAGTCATGGATTTGGATGTCAAAAGCCCATTCTTTCTCGCCCAAGCGTTGCTACCCCAACTCCGCGCCGCTGCGACTCCTGAACAGCGGAGTTCCATCATCAACGTCACCTCCGTTAACGGACTTAAGCCGGGTGGACTTCGAAACTATTCGTATGTCGCCGCCAAAGCAGGCTTAGGTCAATTGACGGCGCAGATGGCGCGAGATCTCATGGACGACCACATCAACGTTAACGCGATCGCTCCAGGGCCCTTCAAATCAAAAATGACCGCGCCGCTTTACGCAACCGACGAAATGGAAGCTCAAGTGAGGGAAAGCTTCCCAATGAAGCGCTGGGGATCGATGGAAGACGCGTCGGGTCTAACTATATTTCTCTCGTCACGGGCTGGATCCTACCTAACCGGGGTTACCCTTCCTTGTGATGGCGGAGCAACGACAATCGGCTGAATCAATCCACCCGTGGAGACGTTTTAACTCTTCCGCGTCCTGTTCCGCGGCCACGACCAGAGGACCCAACACGTTGGGACCCTTTCATTTGTATGGCTTCAGTCACGCTTTCTCCGTACGCCGGACCCGAGAAAATTCAGCCGGGTTACGCAGCATATGGGCCGCGCCATGGGGTTCGTTGATGGCAGCGTTTTCACCGTACAAACGTTCCTTCATCCACCCCAACACTTCCCGATTCTTCGCCACGCCCAATTGCCGCTCCGCAGTCTGCAATGCGACCGGACGCACGTTCTCCAAACTCGTCGTCGCGTGCACGAAACCGGCGTCTTTGGCTGCCGGGCCCGTCCAGCGTCGTGCAAGCACAACCGTCTCGTGAAAAGCGCCCATCGGAATCTTATGTCGAAAAAGTGCCAACTCAGGCTCTGGAATCGTCATGCCGATTTCCACTTCATTCGCGCACAAGTAGCCTCGATCTTCTCGCATGATCCGCAGGTCGTGGCAAAGCGCGATCATGAATCCAGCTCCGAAGGCATGGCCATTCACGGCTGCCACCGTTGGGACGGGAAACGTGATCAAGCGAGCACAAAGTGCCATGTATTCGCTTCCAAAGACGTCCCGATCGCCTCCAGGATGCTCGCCCTCTGCCGCCATCCATTCTAAATCGAGTCCGTTAGAGAAAAATTTTTCATTGTCCGACGAGGTGACCATGGCGATTGGATCTGACGACGTCTCAACTTCGTCGAGCGCACCGTTAAACGCTCGAACAAACGACGTATTCCATCGGTTTTCGTCAGCCTTCATCGACAGCACAAAAACGTCGCCCTCGCGATCGAGCTGGATTAGATCGCCTTTCATGTGACCGCCCGAACCGCTTCTTCGCGCGCTTGACGGACTGTTTCGTTGGTTTGATTGAAGAGCAGTTCGCGACGTTGTTTCTCTTCTTCCGCCGACAATTCTCGTCGGCCCAAATCGCGGCCCACCCGATAGCCCTTCTCCACCGCTGGCCGTTCACGAACGGTATCCACCCATCGCTTTAGATTCGGAAACGTTTCCCACATTTCTTCATCAAGCATACGCCCGATCAACATGGCCCAAGGCCACGTAATCATATCGGCAATGGTGTACTCCGAGCCTGCCAAATATTCGTTAACGGAAAGTTGCGCGTCCATCACCCCCGACAGTCGATCGACCTCGCCAACGAAACGCTTAATCCCGTACTCAAGTTGTTTAGGATCCTCGACGATGTTACGCCCGTAGTTCTTGAAGTGATTGGCGTTACCCATCATCGGTCCCAGATTGGCCATCTGCCAATGCACCCATTGCATCACCCTGGCTCTTTCCCGTGGCGTGGCAGGAAGAAACTCACCCTGCTTGTCAGCTAGATACTCAAGAATCGCACCAGATTCGAATATGGTGACGGGATCACCGCCATCCATGGGTTTGTGATCTACGATAGCGGGCATCCGATTATTCGGGCTGATCCTTAAGAACTCGGGTCTGAACTGATCACCACCCCCAATATCGACGGGCACGATGTTGTAGTCCATTCCACATTCTTCGAGCATGATCGTTACCTTCCAGCCGTTCGGCGTTGGCCAGTAATGTACGTCTATCATGAGTTTAGGTTCCTTTTAATATCAATATCTTATCGAATATATCTATTTCTTACTTTACCATTAAAAGCGGCGACAAAACCGAACACCTACTTACCGTGCCGATGATTTTATGTCGTCTGTTGGCGTTGTTGACTCTGCCGGATTCCGCAACGGTTTCTTACCTCAGCGATTCAATATTAACCTACCAAAATCGTCCATCAGCTTTATGCATATAATGCGAGAAGCCAAACGTTGGTGTGCCTGAACCACACCACTATTTGAAAGGGAGGCTTTGCCCCACCTTTGGCTACAACGGGGCTCCCAATCCGTCGACTTCGCCCTCGCTCGAGCAGCGGGAGCGGCCTCTATCGATAGCCAGACTCCAAACACGCGTAGTTGCACCGACATAACGGACTCAGCCGTCGTAAAACCCCATGTGGTGCAGTCCAAGAAGATGGCGTTCCCGATCCGACGAAATCCGCTCGATGGCTTCCGGCTGCAGGTGGTTGATGATTGACGTCGGTTTAACGCGCTGCGCGATATCGCGTCTGGCGTAGTGTATTTGCAAAAAAAACCGTCCCTCGTCCTCGTCCGACGTCGGCAGCCGTCTGTGCCATACGTCTGAAACGAATAACGCCACGTCACCTGCAAGCGCGGTTAAAGCGGTCACCCCCTGCCCCTGCCATTCGAGATCCACGTCTTGTGCGCGTTCCGCCGGCGGGAACATGCCCGACCGATGACTACCGGGAATCACTCCCGTGGGGCCACAGGCCAGGGGACAATCCATCAAATAGACATGCACCCCGATGGCAAAGACGGGGTGTGGAATATTTTCGGGCCAACTTTGATCGGGCCGCAGGGGAATATGGGGTCCAGCATCAATGTGCCAAGCGCCACCACCATGGCGATGTTCATTCTGAGCAGGATTTCGCCAACAGGTATTGGCGATGATATGGGCGTCTTCACCAAGTAACGGGTCAATGACATCGAGGATTTCTCTTCGACCAACAAGTTGCTGACACAGTCCACTACGGTTAAACATTTCGTAGCGAAAGTCGTCTTCGATACCGCCACGTTTGTTTCTCCCTCGACCATCTGGCGGGAGTTGTTCATAGACTGACTCGATTTCGACTTTAAGTGCCGTAATCTCTTCGATCGTAAAAGCGCTTCGAACGATCGTGTAACCATCTCCTTCTAATTGCAGTGAGGCAGCGGGGGCTGGATCTTCGCGAACCACTAAATAGCCGCCCGGCCGCGTCCTTTGTAGCATGTTGTGCCTCCTGTTCCTGTCTTCGATCCGTGTTCGACGACTCGAATGTCGGATTCCCCGTCATGAGTAAGTATCGCTGATTTCGATAAACAATCCCTCTGCACGTCTTGGTACCGCACCTCTACAGTGGCTATGCGTTGACGGCTTTGTCGAGTGAATTGTCGGTACGCCCATAACGTTGAGACGTCGAACTTGCTCGAAACCGCGCTAAACTGACGGGGGATCGTTTAACGGAGAGATTGTGTCCATACCGCTCGCTGGAATTCGTGTGCTTGATTTTTCCCGAATCATCGCCGGTCCCCTAGCTACTCAACATCTTGCAGACCTCGGCGCGGAAGTCATCAAGATTGAAAATCCGATTACGGGAGACGAGGTGCGCGGGTGGGACTCATCCGGACAACCCGGCATTAGCTCTTTTTTCACCGCGTTTAACCGAAGCAAAAAAAGCGTCGCCATCGACCTAAAAACAAATCAGGGTCAAGCGCTCGTTCACGAACTCGTTAAACATTGCGACGTTCTCGTCGAAAATTTTCGGCCAGGAGTTATGTCAAAGTTCGGCCTTAACGAGTCGACCCTTCGATCCGAAAACCAAGGGCTGATTTATGTCTCGATAAGCGCCTACGGAGCGTCGGGATCGATGTCAGACCGACCTGGGTTGGATCCGGTCCTGCAAGCTGAGTCGGGCATGATGGCCATGACAGGATTCGAGGACGGCCCCCCCTTACGCCATCCCCTGTCGATTATCGATACGCTGACGGCCGTTCAGGCACTCTCGGCAATATCTGTCGCATTATACGCTCGGGCATCGCACGGACGCGGCGATTTCCTCGACCTAGCCCTCTACGACACGGCCATCGGCGCATTGAACCTGTCTCTTATACACATCTGACGCTGCCGACGAATAGAGAGGTGTAGATCTCGGTGGTCGCCGTATC
>CAXDSX010000086.1:0-9710 GCA_963992075.1 uncultured Pseudomonadales bacterium
TAATGATACGGCGACCACCGAGATCTACACCTCTCTATTCGTCGGCAGCGTCAGATGTGTATAAGAGACAGCAAAGATGCTTCACGGGCGTTAGCCGAATTTGCGGATATCGTTGATGCTGGCGGCGAGGTCAGTCCGGCGCTAGCCGGCCCATTTGGCGAGTACTTGCTGCCTGCTGTTTTTGCGGTATTGGCACATGAATCCTGAGGATGCAGCGAAACAGTGGAATCTAGACGGAGCGATCGAACGAATCTCCAAGGGTCGTATTAATTCAACCTTTTTGGTTGGAGGTACGCACGTTCTTCAACGCATAAACGGTGACGTATTCCCGAACCCCCCCGCGCTCATGCGAAACGCGGAAAAAATCGCTAGCGTTGCGGGCGAATTAATAGTTCAACACCTCCCATCGAAACAAGGTAAGCCCTACTGGTCCGACGAAGGAGGCGGGGCATGGCGTATGTATCCGTACGTGCCTAGTCGAAATTTTGACGTGCTGCCGCATTCCCTCTTGACGCCAGTCGGCGCGATATTTGGTGATTTGCTAGGTCGTTTGAGGACTCTTGATCGTGAACTAGAAACGTCAATCCCTGGGTTTCATGACATCCAGTTCTATCTACGATCCCTCGATGCAGTGCGTACTCTGGGAGAGGCAGACCGAGAGCTAGAGTACGTGGATTTTCGGCGCAAACGACTGGTCGATTCAAAAGATGACAGGCAGATCATCCACGGTGATTGCAAGGTCAACAACGTCTTGTTCGATCTGTCGACGGACAAGGCGATCAAAGTCGTCGATCTGGATACCCTGATGCGTGGGTCCGCGTCCTGGGATTTCGGCGATTTAGTCCGGTCGATATTTGCGGGGACCGAGGAGTCGACACGCGAAGCTCAGTTTTCTGATGCCCGGGTTAGAGAGGTGGTTCGAGGCTTTGTATCTACCTATGGTCCGTTAACAGATGTTGAGAAATTTGCCGAAGCACCCGCCCACATGAGCTTTATGCTGGGCACGCGATTCTTGACAGATCATTTCGATAATAACCGCTATTTTGGTGTGACGCGTCGAGGTGAGAATCTTGATCGCGCCCGCGTTCAATTCACGCTAGCGAAACAGTTTGACGAATCGGTCGAACGACTTGGCGAGATCATCACCGAGGTTATGGACTAATGTCGCTAGGTCACCGTTAAACCGATGTGGAGGGTTCGTTTTCGATTCTGGTGACCCAATAGTCGGCATCGAAACTTTCATCGCCAAGCAAATATCGCCAAAAACGTATGCGATTAATGTATTCAAGACGGCCGGTGTCGCCTTCGAACCAGGGTTGTGGACGGGTTAGAAGCGAAGCGATGTCGTTAGGATTCGTGGGTTCTTTGCGAAAGAAGATCGGTCGCTGTTGGAAATCTTCATCCGATAGATCGGATGTATCCCAGAGCCGCACTTGAGGAACGCTCGGGTTTAACCGAATTTTAAACATGTAACGAACCTCGTCGGAGCGATTGACGCCGCCGCCATGCCAGATGCCGTGATGCATGAAGATTAGCGTGCCTGCCGGACAAACCACGTGCTGTTGACCCCGAATGTTCTGATATCGCGCGATTGCAGATTCGCTCACGATCCGTAAGTGCGTGCCCGGTACGTAACGAGTACCCCCCATGTCGGGGCCCACTTCGTGAGGAAAATAGAAGATCTGTATATCGAAGGCGCGACGAGGGTCGATGGTGGAGTCTTGGTGGGTATGCTGCGATCGCTGAGGCAGACTGGCGGCTTCGTAAAATGAACTTGGAAGCGCTAAATGCAGAAAATGATGATCCACCAGCGAGTTTGAACCGACCAGGCTTTCAATCGCTCCGCGAACCCTGGGTAAACGCACTAACTTGCCCAGTGCCGTTGTCTCCTTGTAGGCGGTGTCCAATTCGGTGCCCGCCGTCACGGCGGGCAATTGCGAATGCGCCATGAAATTCGTCAGAGTATTCTTAGGCTGATCGGGTCTTTCCGCACCCTTGGGCTTGGTGAAAGGGCCCGCTTCGACGAGAAATTGTTGGTTAATCGAGTCGGGGACGATGCCATCGATACGCAGCAATCCTTCGGCAGCGAATGTGGCCATATCTCGAGAATTTAACCTGACGCTATCACTCATCATCGACCAGCTTTTCGAAGAAAAATTCGTACTTCAAATACCCGGTACGAAATTCGTCGCCGGGGGCATGAGCAGCGAGCGGTGAAGCTTGGATTAGACGCCAACCGTCGGCCAGTGCCTCGACGCCAGACCGATATAACGGCTCATCCGAATCCCCGGCCATGTGGTCATCGTTACCCGTACCGTCATACCTGGCCCAGGCGATGACGTTTGCATCGAGAGCCGAACTGGAAAGATACAGCACCAGCACCTGTTGTTTTGTCGACATGGTTTGAGGATAACAGGCAAGCGAAGTGAGTCGACGATTAGACGAACCGCGTTATGTCAAAGCTTCGGGAAGGACATGCGCGTGCCCGGTTGCGGTCTCGATGGCTTGAGCTGCCGCCAGAAGAAAGGCGTCGTTGCGCATTGGGGCGATGAGTTGAGCCCCCACGGGAAGATTCCCAGAAAATCCAGCCGGTAGTGACAGCGCTGGACAACAAGAGACGGTGATCCAACTGCATGCTTCCATCCACTCGACGTAGTTGGACATGGGTACGCCGTCGACTTCTTGAACCCACTCGGTCTTTGAATCAAAAGGCAGTACTTGCGTCGTCGGTCCGATCAGCAGGTCGAATTGTTCGAAAAATTCATTCATTCGTTCGATTAGCGATGTGCGTGCGGGACCGACCCAATCCAGATCGTCCTGAGATAAAGCTTCACCAGCTTCCACATTCCAGCGGATCGTTTCTTTCAATTGATCAAATTGATTTTGTGGGAGTTGTCGAAAGCGTCGGAAATTGCTCGCGCGTAGAATGTGAAAGATGCGGCTGGCGTCACGGAAGTTTGGAGTGGCTTCGGTCACGATGGCACCTGCGGTTTCGAGATCTCGCATGAATCGACGCAGCGTTTCTCGAATGGGTTTTTCAATGGGCAAGCCTCCGAAGTCTTCGGTAAATCCGATTTTCAGGTCCTCAAGACGAATCGGGCTAATGCGGCGGAATGCACTACCCTCGGTTTCCAATAATCCGGGCAGACGAGGATCCGGGCCGGCGAGAACTGAGAAGAGCAGCGCGACATCCGCGCATGTACGCGCCATCGGGCCCTCGGTGCTCAAATCGCTCCATGGGTTGCGCGAGGGATAAAAAGGTACACGCCCAGGCGAAGGTCGAAAGCCGACCACGTTGCAAAAGGCGGCGGGGTTACGTAACGAGCCACCGGTATCGCTGCCGTCGGCGAGCGGAATCATTCGTGCTGCCAGCGCAGCGGCAGCGCCACCACTGCTTCCGCCGCAGGAACGAGAGGTGTCGTAGGGATTGCGCGTGAGACCGAATACCCGGTTATAGGTGTGCGAACCTGCACCAAATTCAGGAGTGTTGGTTTTGCCCAGGGTGATTGCACCGGCGTTACGCATGCGTTCGACAATAAGCTGATCGAAGTCCGGGACGTGGTCGGCGTAAAACGTTGCCCCGTAGGTGGTGCGTATCCCCCGGGTCGGGACCAAGTCCTTGTGCAGGATTGGCAAGCCATGGAGTGGTCCCGTGATTTCCGCAGCATTATCGAGTTCGTCCGCCCGATTAAGGGCTAAGTCGAAGACGGTTGTCACAACGGCATTGATGGTTGGGTTGATCGACTCGATCCGCGCGATATGAGCCTCCGTCACTTCGCGAGAACTGATCTCCTTGGTGGCGATCCGGTGGGCGAGTTCGGTTGCCGTTAATAGACAGAGCTCGTTGCTCGTGTCAGTTTCCAGCGTATTCATTAGTTGGAGTGGTGGCTTTGATTAGCGTGACGATGGTCGGTGCCAATACGTATCAAGTCGTTGTTGAAGGGACCGAGGAAACCGAGTATCGCGTGATCATGGGTTCTGAGTACTACAGACATCTGTCGAGAGGGGAATTTACCCATGAATGGGTATTGGTCCAGGTGTTTCGGGTGTTACTCGAACACGAACCGAAGGTATCGATTCCCGCCCGGTTTGACCTCGAGGAATTCATCGGGGGCAACCTCGAAGTTGAGAGCAAAATTACCACCCGGCTAGCCCCATGAGTTCCAGTGCGTGATTTCGGATACCGAGGACCGCTTGGC
Organism: uncultured Pseudomonadales bacterium; assembly: GCA_963992075.1. Lineage (GTDB taxonomy): Bacteria > Pseudomonadota > Gammaproteobacteria > Pseudomonadales > Azotimanducaceae > UBA11889. The sequence goes on from CAXDSX010000086.1 coordinate 4,200, forward strand.
TGGTTTAAAGTCGGTGCCAAGGGTATAGGCAACGGGTAGAAGCGCGGTCTGAGTTATGCCGTCTGGAACACCTAGCAGTGCTGCTGCGTCATCGGCGTGGGCTAAGTGCAGCGTTGTCAGACACGATCCGAGGCCGCGTGCCCGAAGCGCCAGTTGGAAACTCCAAACCGCTGGATAGATCGAAGCGTAAAATCCTGCCCCCGCCAAGCCATTGGGTGGATTGCCCTGAATGCATGGAATGACATGTACTGGCACCTCATGAAGGTGCTCCATGAGATACATCGCTGAGCTAAATACGCGTTGGGTTTGCGCGTCAGCGCCAACAGACGCCTGTTCGCTGGCTGCTGAGAGATAGCCCTGGGCGCTGCGCCGATAGAGTTCTGCTAGTTTGGTTCGTTTCTCGGCATCGTCGATGACAATCCAACGCCATCCTTGCGTGTTCGAGCCCGTTGGCGCTTGCACTGCCAGTTGCAGACATTCGTCAACAACTTCTCTGGGAACAGGTTTAGTCAAATCCAACCGTTTACGGACGGATCGGGTTGTATTTAATAACTCATCGCATGTCTGCTGATCGAGTGCCATGTCTATCCATTGGTTAGTTGTTGCTCATTTGTATGCTACCGCTTCTCGCGCTGAAACGAAGAGAAAGGAGTCTTTGAGCGATTAATCGTGGTCTAAACAGAGGCGACTAAAGACCCCAACACTCGAGATCGTTCGCGAAGATTAGGGAGCCTTTGTAGGATTCTCGAATCGCAGCGTCTGACGCGGACTCAATGCCGAAGGTTCGTTTTGCTCGAGAGCCAAGAATCAAAAAACGTACGTTACTGACGTTAGCAAGCCGTCCAATCTGAGAGGGCGTAAGGTGTGCTTCACGATCCGCGCCGCGGGCATGGTCCGGCAGGACGTGGGAAATGACGAGAGCATCGACATCGGTGGCCAAAGCGGACACCGTATCTTTTTGATTGTTGAGATCGCCCGCAAACACGATACTTTGCTCGCCGACATCCACCCGCCAGGCGAGGCTGGGAATACCTCCGTGATGCACGGGTACCGCCGATAGCTTGAGATGTTCGCTGGAGAACTGCGACCAGCGACGTCGTCCGAGGGCAGGTACGTCGCGGATCGAGACCTTATACCCAGCCGAATTCCTAAACGTGAGTAAATCTGCAAGTTCGTTGAATGCGCCCTCCGATCCAATCAATCGATCGACGTGGATACTGGTTGCTCGATTGCCGTTCTCGCCCGCGGGACCAAAAAGCGGGAGTAACCCTTTCCGACCGGCATCGAGGGATGCAGCGAGGAGGTTGGCTAAATCGCCCGTATGCTCAAGGTGTAGATGCGACAGTACCAGAGCATCGAGGTCCGCAAACGCAGCGCCGCTCTCGTCGAACCGGAGTGCCGCGCCGGTGCCCGCATCGATCATTAACCGAGCACGGTTGTCGATCCATACCAAATAGCTCGGCGCAGCCCGGGGATTGCCGAATTCGAGGCCGCCAGACCCGAGAATCTGAATCCATACCCCCTCGTCGCCACAATAGGGAGGCTCGAGGGCAGGAGATTTGGCGGACCCGAGTATCAGGAGGACGAAGAGGAAGTACCGCATCTGGAAAACTATAGCAGCTTGTCGATGCTTGACAGGATGGTGCCAACCTCGGCCTCGTCGGGCATACGCCAGTCGCCTCTTGGCGACAAACTGACGGTGCCGACCTTCGGACCCGGAGGAAGAGTTGTCCGTTTAAACTGCTGCTCAAAAAAGCGTTGGAAAAACACGCGCAACCATTTTTGAATCGTTAAACCATCATGGATCCCTTCAAAAGCCGAATTTGCGAGATGAAATATCTTCTCTGCATCGGCGCCAGTTCGCAGATAGTGGTAGAGGAAGAAATCGTGCAATTCGTAGGGCCCGACTAAGGCCTCGGTTTCTTGGACAAATTGACCGTCGACGCTGGGTAACAGTTCAGGGGTAATCGGTGTATCGATAACTCTTTGAAGTACCTTGTTGAGAGCTACCGATGCGCGATGCTGGGCATACCAACGAACGAGGTAAGCGATCATTGTCTTCGGCACGCTTACGTTGACGTTATAATTTGACATGTGATCGGCGTTGAACGTACACCAGCCTAATGCGAGCTCGGATAGATCGCCGGTGCCAACCACAATCGCACCAACCTTGTTGGCCGTATCGAACAGAATCTTGGTACGTTCGCTGGCCTGACTATTCTCGAAGGTGACGTCGGCGGTCCCGTCGTGCCCGCCGTCGTCAAGGTGCTGCCTAACGGCAGCGTCGATGGGTACCTCGGTCAGGTCAAAATCGCTCGACTTGGCGAGAAGTTGAACGGATTTTTTGGTGTGGTCGCTGGTGCCCGGACCTGGCATCGTCAGGGCGGTCAGAGCGGAATTGGGCAACTCAAGTTGTTTCAGCGCGTCGAGGCAGACTAGGCACGCGAGGGTTGAATCGAGGCCTCCGGATAGTCCTAGCACCAGACGTTCAACTTTGGCAGCAAGCATTCGTCGTGCGAGCCCCGTCGACTGGATCGACAGGATCTCTTGGGCGCGGGCGTCAAATTCAGTCTCGTCATCCGGTACAAAGGGATGTGCGGTATAGCGGCGATCGGTCTGGTTGAGGTCAGCGTACGTGTTGGTGTCGATGATCGGGTAAGCGATCGGTCGGTGGGCCTGGGTAAACGTTGTATTGCGACTGCGATCGTGATCGAGCTTTTTCCAGTCGATGTCGAATACAAGCTCCGTCGTATCAAGATTGAAACGATCAGACTCAACGATCATCGTGCCATTTTCGGCGCCGAGCAGGTGGCCCCCATAGACGACGTCTTTGCTCGATTCCGTGGGTCCTGCTCCAGCATAGGCATACGCGCAGATGCAACGCGCGCTTTGCATTCGAACGAGATCGCGTCGATAGTCGGCTTTCGCGACTAGCTCGTTGCTTGCCGAGGGATTAACGACGAGGGATGCGCCCGCGAGTGCATGTTGGGTACTAGGTGGTTCAGGTGCCCAGAGATCCTCGCAAATTTCAATGGCGAAGTGAGTATCGTTGACGCTAAACAACTGGTCGCTACGGATCTGAAAGTGCCCTTCCTCGCCACTGATGCTTGCAACGAGGTTAGCGCCGGAGGAGAACCAACGCTGCTCGTAAAATTCGTCGTAGTTAGGGTGAGCGGATTTCGGAACCGCACCCACAATACGCCCGTTTGCGCAGACGAAGGCACAATTCAAGAGGCGACCATCCACCAATCGCCACGGAGCGCCGACCACCAAAATAGCATTGTCGGTCGATGCTGCAACCTGAACCAGCGCTTCGCGGGACCGTCCCAACAAGTCGTCGCTATGAAATAGATCTTCACAGCTGTAACCAGTGAGCGAAAGTTCGGGTGTCGCGATCACGGCTGCCTGACGATCGCAAAGACGTTTGTAGGCCGACAATATAGTTGACGCGTTCGCCTCGGGATCGGCGATTTTAGTCGCCGGGGCACATACGCCAACACGCAAGAAACCAAGTCGGGAAAGGTCCATACCGCTAGTCTACGGCACACGCTACAATCGTTCATTCGTTCGCTGACAGTGGTGGTAGGCGTGAACTTTGAGTTTTCGGATGAGCAGAACTTGCTGCGGGATCAGGCCCGTGGCTTTTTGCAGGATGAATGTCCCACGACATTGGTGCGTGGGATATTGGATGGTGAGGACTCGTACGCACGAGAGCTGTGGGAGCGTATCGGTCAAATGGGATGGACCGCGACGGTTATCCCGGAGACGTACGGAGGTCTGGGCGCTTCCTACCTAGATCTTTGCGTGATTTCAGAAGAACTTGGTCGTGCCATTGCGCCCGTGCCTTTTTCGTCGTCGGTTTATCTGGCTTCGGAAGCATTGCTTCTCGTTGGAACGGAGGCCCAGAAAGAAAAGTGGTTGCCCAAACTGGCCACCGGCGAAGTCATTGGTACGTTTGCGATTGGCGAGGGGAGTGGCCGACCATCACCGGCCAACCTGAGTGTCAAAGCAGTCGATGGCAAGGTCACCGGCACAAAAATTCCTGTCCCCGATGGTGATATTGCGGATTTCGCCGTGGTGGTTACCTCCAGCGAAAGCGGCGATGGGGCAAGTTTTTATCTGGTGGAATTGGAGGGAACTGAACGAGAGTCTGTTGCCACGCTGGATCCGACCCGGTCGCATGCCAAGTTGACGTTTAACGGAGCTGAAGCTTCGTTAATGGGGGCTGAGGGGGAAGGCTGGACAACGGTGGAGACCCTCTTTAACCGTGCCGCAGTGCTTTACGCGTGGGAGCAGGTGGGTGGCTCGGAGGCGGCACTGGATCAGGCAAAGGAATATGCGCTGGGACGTTACGCATTTGGCAGACCGATTGCCGGTTTCCAAGCAATCAAGCACAAACTCGCCAACGTGTACGTTAAGAATACACTTGCCCGATCAAATGGATACTACGGGGCTTGGGCGCTCACAACCGATGCTCCCGAACTACCCATTGCTGCGGCAACCGCGAGGGTGAGTGGGACGCAGGCGTATTACTTTGCCTCTAAAGAAAATATTCAAACGCACGGTGGTATGGGATTCACGTGGGAATTTGATTGCCAGTTCCTTTATCGACGATCCAAATTGCTTTCCGTGGCTATCGGTAGCGAATCTTGGTGGCAAGATAAATTAATTACCGCGATCGAACGCGGTCAGGCCGCATAGGAGATATGCATGGACTTCAACGACACACCTGAAGAAGCCGCGTTTCGCGATGAAGCAAAGCAATGGTTAGATGCCAATGTGCCGGCGCCTGATGAGTTGAAAGGGCTGGACGAAATCGAACGGTCCAAACTCTGGCAGAAGCGCAAGTACGATGCTGGCTGGGCCTGCATCCGTTGGCCGAAGGAATACGGTGGTCGCGATGCTTCAGCGATCGAACAAGTGATATGGAACCAGGAAGAATCACGATTCAACGTTCCCGGTGGTGTATTTGGAATCGGCCAAGGTATGGCGGCTCCGACGATGATGGCGTGGGCTTCGGAGGACGACAAAGTCAAACACCTCCCGCCGTTGGCGTCGGGGGAACATATCTGGTGTCAGCTCTTTAGCGAGCCAGCGGGTGGTTCGGATCTTGCAGCGTTGCGCACGCGGGCTGAGAAAGACGGTGACGATTGGGTCATTAACGGCCAAAAAATTTGGACGTCGGGTGCACATTTCAGTGATTACGGGATCCTTGTCGTACGCTCGGATCCGACCGTCGCCAAGCACAAGGGCCTAACGTATTTCTTTCTTGATATGAAATCCCCGGGTGTCGAGGTTAAGCCGATTAAACAGATTTCGGGAGGGGCGAATTTTAACGAAGTCTATTTCACTGACGTGCGCATTCCGGACAGCCAGCGACTTGGTGCTGTCGGACAGGGTTGGCAGGTTGCGCTCACGACTCTCATGAATGAGCGTGCAGCTATCGGTGGTGGAGCTGTCTCTTAAACACATCTGACGCTGCCGACGAATAGAGAGGTGTAGATCTCGGTG
>CAXDSX010000087.1:0-9575 GCA_963992075.1 uncultured Pseudomonadales bacterium
TAATGATACGGCGACCACCGAGATCTACACCTCTCTATTCGTCGGCAGCGTCAGATGTGTATAAGAGACAGGGCATCAAGTTCGCCAATCTGATTGTTGAACATTTGATCTACCGTCAACGCTCTTAAGATGCGTTGGCCATCCAGCTCTCCACCGTTGAGTAGCGATCTCAACAACCGACTGTAATCCGCAACCGTCGACGTTAGGCCTCCGCCACCATTGTAAAAACGTGTTGATTCATAAAGGCTCGGTGCCGGCTGTTCTGGTAACTCCTTTAGACCATCAGCCCCACGTACGTACCGCGTCATGACGCGATCCATTTTTTCTACCGGGATATCAAATGCGGTATCCAACATCCCAAGCGGAGTAAAGATATGCGACCCGAAATATGCCATCAGGTTCTCTCCACTAACGGCTTCTAATAGCAAACCGGCCCAGTCGATACCAATGCCGTATTCCCAACGTTCGCCTGGGTCGAAGGCAAGTGGAGCATCGAGCGCCGGCCGACCACTGAACAACGACTGCACCATACCAAGCTGTAGCGCTTCGAATGCGTTTGCATTCCAAACCTCGTAGACAAAACCAGAGGTATGGGTAAGGAGTTCACGCGCGGTCGGTATCGATAACGGGGGGCGAAATTCCGGCGAACCATCCCTCGCAAATCCTTGAAGAACCTTAATCGATCCAAGTTCAGGTAGGTATCGATCAACGGGAACATCCGGATCCAGGTCTTCCACCTCGACTAGCTGAAGAACAGCAACGGTCGTTACCAGTTTGGTCATGGACGCGATATTGAAAAGCGTGTCCGGTTGCATGGATACACCGTCGCGAGCATAGCCAGACGCATGTTGGAATTGAATGCCTTTGCCGTCAGCAACCAGTGCAACAACGCCTCGCAACCGGCCACTCGCTGTCGAACGCTCGAGAACGGCCTTCAGCTCATCCATCAACACTTCCCCGTAACCAATGTCATCGCATACCAAAAACGGATCATAGCGGCATCTTCGGTTTTGTCTTTAGTTTCGTTAAACAGTCATGTTCTTTGCGGCGACTAGCTAGACTCGGCTTGTAATCCTCTTGCCCGTGTCTTCGTTTGAAGACGGAAAGACATATTTTGAAGTTGATGGGGAATAGCCAGCATGGCTGGCGTAGAAACCAAGGTAAGCAGTGTCGCGAACGTTAGTCCGAATACAATGGCCTGCGCCAAGGGAACCCAAAAGCTAGATACCGAACTTCCGTAATACGCTGTGCGGTTCACAAAATCGATGGACCAATTACTCGCCAAAGGCAACAAACCAAGGACCGTGGTGGCCGCCGTTAAGCACACAGGCCGCAAACGGTGCGCGCCCGTTCGGACAATGATTGAAATGTAGTCGAGAGACGGTTCTTCACGCCGAATCCGATTATAGGTGTCGATTAAAACGATGTTGTTGTTAACAACAATACCTGCAAGGGCAACGATTCCTACGCCCGTCAAGATGGCGCTAAACGGCATCCCGGTGATCGCGAGTCCGAGAAGGACACCCGCCGTCGACATCACCACGGCAAACAAGATGAGAGACGCTTGATAGAAGCTGTTGAACTGCGTGACCAGCAGCACAAACATCAGCAAGACTGACATGATCATCGCTTTAACAATGAAATCCATGGATTGATTTTGTTCTTCGTTCGCTCCGCGAAAATCAATATTGACTCTTGAATCAAACACCTGGGTATCGAGCCATGCTTGGATTTCGTCAACCTTATTGTCCGCCAACACACCCGGTAATACGTTGGCACGGATGTATTCGACAATCTTACCGTCGATGCGTTGAACCGTGTCGACGTTGGGAACAGCGGATCGCGTGACGAAATTCGAAATTGGAACACGCCCTCTCGCGGTCGTGAGCGTTAGTTCATCAAGCGCTCTGAATCCGCGTTCACCGTCCGGATAACGCACCCGAATGTCCACCGCTTCGTCTGCACCATCCGGTCGATATTCGCCAACCTTTAATCCGTTTGTCACAAGTTGTACCGCGATACCGACCAGTGTTACGTCCGCTCCGTATAGCGCGGCCTGCGCCTTATCAACAGTTAGAGTCCACTCGATACCAGGAAGCGAACGAGTATCGGCAACATCTCGCAGCCCGCTCACCTCAGCATCAAGATAGTCCCGAACACGAGCGACCACCGGTTCAAGAATGTCGCGATGATTCGACGAAAATTGAATTTGGACGTCCTTACCCACGGGGGGGCCCATCTCCATTTCTTGAACTTCGACGACTATCCCAGGAATCTGAGAGGTTCGCTGCCGCATAAGATCCACGATTTCGAACCCTCTAAGTTCTCGGTCCTTTTGCTCGTGGAACTGCAAGAACAAAGAACCGACGGTATCCTGTGTGCGATCTCCTCCCATCCATGGATTATTTCCGCCACCCGATGTACCGGTTTGCATATTGACTTCCCGTATCCCCGGAACATCGAGGATGGTTTGCTCAACTTCACGAACGATTTGATAGATCTCGTCAGCAGCGAGGTTGCCTCGTGCACGAACACTAATTTGGGCGAATGTCGGGTCGTTTTCGCTAAAGAACGTCATGCCTGTCCCACGGGCGTAGAACAGTGCGAAGGAAGTAATCAATGCGAAAATCGTAATCGCCGTCGTGGCCAAGGCGTAGCGACTGGCAAGCGCGAGCAACTTCGCGTATGCACCGGTGACGCCGGGCATCCGCTTTGGATCTCCGGATTCGAGCTCTTTCAGATTGTCAATCGCGCGCTGACTTTTCTGACTCGCTCGACCAACCAACGATCCAATGGTTGGACCAAAAACGAGAGCGTAAAGAAGAGAACCCGCCAACACCGCGAACACGGTAACGGGTAGATAGAGCATGAACTTCCCAGCAACGCCGGGCCAAAATATTAACGGTACAAATGCGGCCAACGTAGTCGCCACAGACGCCGTCACGGGCCAAAACATCCGATCTACAGCGAGTGTGTATGCATCGCGTCGATCAAAACCTTCCACAAGTTTTCGATCGGCGTATTCAGTGACAACAATCGCCCCATCAATAAGCATGCCGAGTCCTAGCAACATGCCAAACATGACCATGAAGTTAAACGAGTAGCCAAGCTGATGAATAAAGATAAGAGCAAAGAGGAACGATACCGGGATGCTAGCGCCAACGATAACGCCACTTCTAAATCCCATCGCCGCCACCACCACAATCATGACGAGAAACAAAGCCGTCACGATGTTCCCTTGGAGTTCGATGACTTGCGTCTCCGCCTGGGGAGCCTGATCGTTGGTGTAAACCATCCGCACATTGGCAGGCAATCGCGAGCGATAGGTTTCGGTTACTTCTTTAACTTGTTGAACCGTGTCGATAATTGACGCGTTCGTACGTTTCATCACGCCAATCGTCATCGTCGGATTTCCGTCGACGTGCGCGTAACGTACGCGGTCTTTAAAGGTCCGACGCACTGACGCCACATCGGCCAACGTGACAACAGAATCCCGGGTCGATCGAACCGGTATATCGAAAACATCTGCCGCGGACTCAATGACACTCGGGACTTTGATCGCCATACGACCTTCGCCAGTATCCAGCGAACCGGCCGGCACCAATCGGTTGTTGCGCAAGATCGTACTAATCAACTCTTCGTTGGAGATTTGGTAAACATCGAGCCGGGTCGGGTCGATCACGATTTCGAGAAGCTCCTCTCTATCGCCTTGTAGACGCCCTTCAAGCACGTCAGGTATCGCCTCGATCTCGTCGCGTATTTCGCGCGCGAGGTTATAGACGATCCGTTCAGCCACCTCGTCACCGACTAAATTAACTTGAATGACCGGCATTTCATCGGCCACAATTTCGCGGACATAAGGCTCTTCCGCAGTCGACGGAAATTCCGGCTTGGCTCGGTCGACCGCCTCTCTCACATCGAGAAGCGCGTCATCGAGATCGTAATCCGGCACAAACTCGACCAGCACCGACGCACTACCTTCCGAGGCAAACCCGATGACCTCGTCTATACCTTCAACCGCTCGGAGCTCAGTCTCCAAAGGCATAACCAACAGACGTTCAGCGTCCTCGGGGGAAATCCCTTCGTGGTAAACGTTGACAATAAACATTGGTACTTCGACGCGCGGCTGCGACTCCACAGGAATCGACAAGCGCGCTGATAGCCCGGCAATAATGATGACGACCATCACCAGAAGAGTCGTCCGAGAACGGTTAATTGCGGCCTGAATGAGCCTGCTGCTCATACGTCGTCGAGGTTGTCGTGACCAGCTACACCAATTGTTTTTGGCCCAAGTTCCGTGCGATCGAAAGGCGCCGTCGTTGATCGCATTTCCCGGGAAATGTCCACGGGAGCCAGCAATGACTCTTCTATAACCGGATCGGTATTATCTCCCCGGGTAACTAGCTCTTGTCCGACGGTAATGAGACGCGTGGTATGGGGAAGCCCTGTCACCCAAACGCCATCTTCATCGTCGTCAAACACGTCAACCCGATAAAAGTCGACAACATCCTTGTCCGACAGTGTGCGCACCCCTATCGCACCCGTTTCGTCAAGTGCAAACAACGACGGATTGACCTTATGAGCGAGAACCGTAGCCACTGGAATCACGACTTCTGTGGTTATGCCAGAACGTACAGCATGATCTTTATTGTCTACCTCGACTTCAACCCGGTAGGTACGCGTCGTCGGGTCAGCTTCCCGACCAACAAAAGTAATCGGGCCCGTCGCAGAATGACCGTCACTTAAAACACCTGTCGCCATGCTGCCGGTGTTAACCAGGTGGACATCGCGCTCCGACACTCGCGCTACGATAAGCATCGGATCAAGATCTATTACCGTAGAGCAACCACTACCGGGCACAAGGTAGTCGCCTACGTCGGCATGCGTCTCTTCGACGATCCCATCGAAAGGAGCCCGAATATAGGTTCGCTCAAGATCCAGAGAACTCGTTGTCAGTGCAGCGTCCGCCGCAGCCAGCTTCGCCTTGGCCGTGGCAATCATGGTTCTCGATTGGAATCCCTCCAACTCAAGTCGTTTGCTTCCTTCGTATTCGATTCTTGCTTGATTGACTGCCTGCTCGGCGTGGGCCAAGCGCGCCAGACGGTCATCTGTCGACAGCCGACAAAGAAGGCTGCCCTTCTTGACAGTTGCTCCACGTTCGACTTTGCGTTCGACGACGCTGCCCGTGGTTTCAGCCATTACTTGGACTGCACGCTTATGTTCCGTTCGGCCCCTTAGCCGAACATGTCGGGTACGCCACGTGGACTCGACAACGCGTACTTTCACACGCGTTCGCACCCGCTCCTTATTTTTCTTGGCGTAGAGAGTGTTCTTTTCGTTTAGCGTTGACGCAACCTTACTTTGCCCGTCGTCCCGAAATATTCCGGAACCGAGCCACATCAGTCCAAGTACAGCAATGACGCCAGCTGCTACATAAGTCCGCCGCATATCGTTGATCGGCCAGTGAGATTCGCCAACTTTAACATGTTTGACCGTCGCCAATCCGCATCGCGGCTCGGGTCGGCCACCAACGAAACATACACAGTTCAGTCCAGCCGTCGCGCGTATACTGGTGATGATCAACCGATTAGCAATAGGAAAAGGAACGTATTTTGAATAGTCACAAGATACAAAACTTGGAACAGCTACGCGCGGTCATTGGGGACGAGATCCCTGGGCTTCACGAAAAAAACATTGACCACGTCGATGAATTCGCGCGGGACTTCATCGAGAGAAGCCCGTTGATCGTCTTGTCGACGGCCGACAAAAGTGGACGTATGGACGCGTCACCCAAGGGAGATGGTCCGGGGTTTGTTGAAGTATTGAACGAACACACGTTATTAATTCCTGATCGACCCGGTAATAAGCTTGCGTACGGCCACCAGAACATACTGTCCAATCCTAACGTCGGCATTTTGTTTATTGTTCCCAATACTCGGGAAACTCTGCGGATCAACGGTCAGGCAGAACTTTCGTGCGAACCGGATCTGTTGCAGCAACTTGCAGCACGCGACAAACCAGCAACGCTCGTCATCCGAGTCTTTGTTGATGAATGCTTCTTTCACTGTGGTAAGGCCATGCTGCGATCTAAGGTGTGGGACAGCTCAACGTGGCAAGAAAACTTTCGTGTCTCGTTCGGTGAAATCTTTGCTGCTCGAAAAGCCGCAGGATCTGACATTGCCAAATCGATCGATCAGCGCATCGAAGCCGATTACCGGGACAACCTCTAAAGCGTACATAGAGACTGCCGTGGTTCGCTCAACAGACCTACCTGACTACGAACGCAAACACCTCTTGGGCAAAAACCTAGCTCCCCTAGGCCCTCCATCGTGGACGAAGCACGACAAGCCGCTCAAGGATATGCGTGTCGCACTCGTCACGACGGCGGGCATACACTTGCGTAGCGACAAGTCCTTCGACTTTACCGATACGACCTTCCGTCCTATAGCCGATCAAGAAGACTCCAACAATCTCGTCATGTCACACAGTTCGGCGAACTTCGATCGCATTGGATTTGCGGAGGACATCAACCTGGTTTTTCCCATCGATCGATTTAAAGAACTGGTGACCGCGGGCACCATCGGCTCGCTAGCGAACGTTCACTACAGCTTCATGGGCGCGGGTCTTCTTCCCGAAGCTTACGAGCAAAGCGTCGATGCGGCGGCCAAACTATTGAAACGAGACAAGGTCGACGTCGTCTTCCTGACACCCGTTTGACCCAACTGCACCTGCGCCGTGTGCGCGATCGGTTACTACCTCGAACGGTCAGGCATCATGACCACGGGGATCAGTTTGGTGCGAGAGAACGCAGAAAGCATGCAGCCCCCTCGGTCGCTGTGGGTCAGTTTTCCTTTGGGACGTCCCTTGGGCGTGCCTAACGATGCCAGGTTTCAACATGGTGTCATTGGTGCGGCGTTGGGGTTGCTTAAACACCATCGGGGACCGGTCTTATCAGATTATCCCGTCGACGCACCCAAAATAGAACTTGAGACTATGGCCTCATGTCCCGTCTCGTTCCACAGAGTCGATGACCAAGCAACGTGGCGGTCACGTCTCTCCAGTGAGCTTTCATCGCTGAGACCATGGTACGAATTGAGCAAAAAGCGACGTCGGGGACGCACCCTGGTATCGGTATCGGGATCAACGATCGAAGAAAACCACAGTAGATTAGGCGAGTACTTGGACCTGAACCAACTTCCAATCGACGAGCTCCAGTGGTTCAAAAGAGCAATCGAAGACGCGAAGGCGTTTTATGTGGAAGCGATGACCGCGCAGCCCGGCGACTACGAGCAAACGCAGATTTACGAGGTATTGTGGCGCGAAACTCAGCTTGGCGCGGGACTTTCCCAGTTCTACGAGGGATTCCGAACGCATCCCACAATGCGTCCGTTTGCAAGATTGATCCTGCCACGTAGCGCAGTAGGCGGAACTACAGGCTAGCGAAAACTTCTCTTTCTAGAAGAAAACGTAAGATCGAACGACAACGTTCTTTCGGCACGGTGCATCATCGGGTGCAGTAGGGTCCACGCAAGCCGTATGGAAAGACCAGCGCGACACAGAACCGTCCGTGATGGAGTCGTAGCACTTGAGCATCGAGACTTCGGTCGACTTCTGCTGCGGAAACCAGTACCAGTCATGTTCGGGCCGGTAAGTGAAGCGTGTGGTCTCGCCGACACGATCATCATAGACCCGATAGTTGGTGATATAAGGTTGATCGGCAAAAGAAGGCCACGCACAGAGCACAAATGGATTCTGGCGGACCGTCTCCATCGGTTTGGCAAGGTTAATGGACATAAACCGCCGCGACATCTTCGCGTCAGCCTGTTCCTCGGTGTAATGCTGTTCTCGTCCGAAGTTCCTTAAGTTTTTCGTCAGCAGCTCACGGCACCGTACCCGACCACTGTTGTCATTCAGGTCGTTGTGGACAAGATTGGCGTATCCAGCATTAACACCGGGGATCTTTTTGTCCTGATCTTCGGTGCGGTCACCCTTGTAGTCCTTGTCAAACACGTCGTGGTTGTACACAAGCGCGTCGGTCGCGTCCGGGAAAAATTCTAACAGGAGCTTCTCGATCTCCGGGTAGAACACGCGCTCTACCTCCGCCGCATCGTAGAAGTTCTCGCACTTGGAATCGCAGTGGGCGAGCGAAACACCAAGTTTGTCCATGCACTCGGGGCTGTTGGGTGAGAGACCTGGGTGGTATTCCTCCATTCGTCTCGCATCTCGCAAGATCTGAGGAAAGTAGAGACATCGACGCCCGTGGTCTCGCTCGTCCTTCCTAAGCGCTTTCGCATCGGCTTCCCGGTCCGGATCTCGCCACAGTGCATTCGACGAAACGATCGAGTAAGAGGGTTGTTCATGGACCGTGTACCTTAGGGGCAGAGCTAGCCCGCCTTCCGGTGCTTCGATATTGTTCGCACGAATGTATTCCAAGCACTCGGAGTACTCCTTAAATCCCAAACCCCATTTGGTTTCGATAGGACCAGGGTCCGCACTCTCGAGCATGTCGATAACCGCCTGCCCCTCCCCTTCGGCGATCTGAACGAATGCCGCTTCCGTTGCTGCAACGGTTCCTGCGTCGCCATCCCGATCGAACGACATGTACGACAATCCCCCGTTCGCCGCGATCGGTGGGGGCTGCCCCTTCGTAAGTTCGAAAGAGGGCACGTAGGTCGACGAAACTGTCTCGGAATCTGCCATAACTCGGTCGGCGCTACCCTTGAACCGGCTCATAAGCTCTCTCTCGGTTTAGAACGTCCCATCGTGGCACACGGGACCTGCCCTTTCCAGGGCTTGCTCGCTGTCGTGATACAAACCAATCACACAAGCAAGAAATGGGGAAAGGCTAGAAAAAAACAGTGGCGACGAAGAAAATCCCCACAAAGAGGGCGCTTCCTACGCTCAACCAATCGATCTTAGTGGCTCTAACAACCATGGTCAGGACCGTACTTCGGAGTAATAGACCTGGGAAATACTTATTCGATCTAACTATATACAGCCGACATATAAGGCTACCAAAGCTTAACGGCCCAGAATGTCGTTGGTAATACCAGCAACCAAAGACATATACCCAACGTAACGCCACGGTAATTTAGGTTACTTATCGATTTCCTCGAGATCTCTAATCCCATCAAGAAAAGGGCGGCAACCAACATAAATCGACTCAACGCCGATATCCCCGCGAGCCAATCCGCTGGCATCTTCGACACACTACCCACAACAGAAAATAGGACGAAGAGAAGAATGAATCCGGGCATCCGCGACCTCGTCTCTCGTCGGTTCAATAAAATCGCAGCCGTGAGTATCAGCGGAATCAAACAGAGCATCCGCACTAGTTTCACTGTCGTAGCAACTTGCAATGCTTCGTCACCATAGATCGCGCCTGCGCCGACCACTGAACTTGTGTCGTGGATGGCTAATGCGATCCATACACCGAACTGGGCTTGTGAGAGCTCGAAGTAACTCGCAACCCTTGGCAACACCACGATCGCGATCGCATTAAGAACAAACACGATGGTGAGACATGCTGCGACCGATTCTGTGCGAGCACGAATAACGGGGCCAAGGGCCGCAAT
>CAXDSX010000088.1:0-9549 GCA_963992075.1 uncultured Pseudomonadales bacterium
ATGATACGGCGACCACCGAGATCTACACCTCTCTATTCGTCGGCAGCGTCAGATGTGTATAAGAGACAGTTTGTATAGATTGTCTCAACAGTACTCGCGTTACCCGTTACCACAGTCGAAAGTACTTCTTCATTAATTTCGGTGTTGCTGGGTAGGAGAATTTCTCCTGTTTCCTCGTCAACTACGTCCTTAGCAGTCGTCCGACCGACTAAATATTCAACTGGAACATCAAGGCGTCTCAGGCCTGATTTTTCGAGCAGCCGGACGTGTCTTGCGGTAATACGCCTTCCTTCTTCAACGATTACCTCCCCCTTCTTGTCTTTGATGTCGAAGGTCGTGACCTCGCCCCGCATTCTTTCCGGTATCAAGTCCATTGATATATTGCCATCCGCTTTTAGGTGGAAAACATTCCTCTCAAAAAACATTTCAAGAACGTCTTCATCACTAAAATCTAGAGCGTGGAGAATGATTGTTGCCGGCAATTTCCGACGTCGATCAATTCGAACAAATACCATGTCCTTTGGGTCAAACTCAAAATCCAGCCACGAGCCTCGGTAAGGAATCACTCTTGCCGAATACAGCAACTTACCCGACGAGTGGGTTTTCCCTTTGTCGTGATCGAAGAAAACGCCAGGTGAACGATGGAGTTGAGAAACCACCACCCGTTCGGTTCCATTGATCACGAACGTACCATTGGAAGTCATAAGGGGCATTTCTCCCATATACACTTCCTGTTCCTTGACGTCTTTCACTGACTTGTTCGACGACTCACGGTCGTAAATTATTAACCGTACCTTGACCCGCAAAGGCGCTGAGTAGGTAATCCCACGTAGCACGCTTTCCTTAACATCAAATACAGGTTTGCCAAGTCGATAATCAACGTACTCGAGCGCAGCATTGCCCGAATAACTAATAATCGGAAACACTGATCGAAACGCGGCATGAAGACCCACATCTTCCAACGACTTTGCTGCTATCCCCTGTTGTAGGAATCTGTCATAGGAGTCCGTCTGAATGGACAGCAAGTACGGTATCTCCATAGGTTCCGGTAAGTGACCGAAGTCCTTACGGATCCGCTTTTTCTCAGTAAAGCTGTATGCCATTCTATTCTCCGTTATTAAAGACACCCAACGCGCACTCTGCCAATAAATGCTGCGTTGTCCGAATTACCCTTTCTTCAAATCCGTCGCCGCAACCTTAACTAAGCTCTACGGTTGCACCTGCTTCTTCCAACTGTCCCTTGATCTCGTCCGCTTCTTCTTTGCTGACGGCTTCTTTAATGGTCGAAGGCGCGCCGTCCACCAGTCCTTTGGCCTCCTTCAGGCCAAGACCAGTCGCCGCACGCACGGCTTTGATGACGTTGACTTTTTTCTCACCCGCGCTGCTTAGCGTAATATTAAACTCGGTCTTTTCTTCTTCCGCCGCCGTACCGTCATCAGTTGCAGCGGCAGGCGCAGCCGCGACGGCTGACGTTGCCGAAACACCAAATTTCTCTTCCATCGCCTGAACGAGCTCGACTACTTCCATAACGCTCATTTCAGCTATCGCTTCCAGAACGTCATCTTTAGACAAGGCCATTTCAAAATCTCCTGATTACGTTAGTTCAAACTACCCAATTACCTACATTGCGGCTTTCTTTTGTTCCCCGACTGCGGCAAGCGTTCTTACCACCTTTCCGGGAACTTCATTTGCCGTCGTAGCAAGTTTCGTGATGGGTGCTAACAGTAAGCCCAATACCATTGTTATGGCTTCTTCTCGACTGGGTAAACTAGCTACACGATCCAATTGATCGGAATCGAGTAAGTCACCCCCAATCGAGATGGCTTTGACGTTGAGCGCTTCGCGATCCTTTCCGTAATCACGCAGCAAGCGCGCCGCGGCTCCAGGTTCACTATACGAAAAAGCGACTAGCGTCGGACCCGTCAAAGCGTCTCTTAGACACTCGTACGGAGTACCGTCAATCGCGCGTTTCGCCAAAGTGTTCCGGACCACCCTCAGGTAGATACCCGAAGTGCGGGCTTTCGTCCGCAGTTCGGTCATTTCAGCCACTGTCAATCCGCGATAATCCGCGAGTATCGCGGAAAGCGCCGAACCGGCAGCCTCGTTAACTTCGCTAACGATCGTCTGCTTATCTTCGAGTCTCAATCCCACGACACTCTCCTGAACTCCCGCATCTCTCGGCTCACATTAACAAACCACATCATCACACTAACGGTATGCCCAGCATTCGTTGAGGACTAACCGTCTACACGGGTTGTTAAAACAATTAAAACCGTGCAGCAACTCTCTGCCACTTCCCTCGATGGGGATGCGGGCATCGAGCACCAGCAATCGGTTACCCGTGGTCTCCGACCACCGCCCGCCTAAGCGGGCTGTGTTGCGCCATTTTCTCGGCGGCTGTCGACCCCGCTACCCACGGGATGACTCATGTGCGTCTCGCACAAAAAGCTCTATGTCACGCTTCTATCGAAGCCTCGTCGATCACTAACCCAGGTCCCATCGTTGAAGACAGCGTGATCTTCTTTAGATATACGCCTTTCGCAGACGCAGGTTTTGCTTTCCTAAGATCTGAGATCAACGCCTCGATATTCTCTTTCACCTGCACTGCATCGAATCCCACTTTTCCAACGCTTCCGTGGACGATACCACCGCGGTCCGCCCGAAATTGAATCTGACCAGACTTCGCATCGGAAACGGCTTTAGCCACATCAGCAGTAACGGTCCCTGTTTTGGGATTAGGCATTAGACCACGAGGACCAAGCACTTTGCCCAATTGGCCAACCAATCTCATCGAATCGGGCGTTGCTATAACAACATCGAAATCCAATTCGCCTTTCTTTATCTCCTCCGCCAAGTCTTCAAAGCCCACGATATCAGCACCTGCTTTCTGCGCTTCGTCCGCACTATCCGCTTGCGCGAACACCGCCACTCGAGTCTCTTTGCCAGAGCCATGCGGAAGACTTGTCGCTCCACGAACCGTCTGGTCCGACTTTTGTGGATCTATTCCCAAATTCACCGAAATATCGAGGGACTCGTTAAACTTAGGCCCAGAGATTTCATTTAGCAATGTCACGGCTTCGCTGATCGCATACGTACGCTCGTAATCAACTTTTTCTTCGATGGTTTTTCTGCGCCGAGTCATCTTGGCCATTACAACGCCTCTACCTCAATTCCAGCACTCCGGGCACTTCCAGCGATAGTTCGAACTGCTGCATCCATGTCTGCCGCAGTCAAGTCCGGCTCTTTCAGACGAGCGATTTCTTCCAGCTGCTCGCGGGTCACTTTCCCTACCTTCTCGGTATTTGGTGTTCCACTACCCTTGTCCACCGCAGCGGCCTTACGTAACAGAACTGAAGCGGGCGGCGTTTTTGTAACAAACGTAAAGCTGCGATCTGAATAAACCGTAATAACCGCTGGAATCGGCATTCCAGCCTCCAAGTTCTGTGTCTCTGCGTTAAAGGCCTTACAGAAGTCCATGATATTGACTCCATGTTGTCCCAGCGCAGGTCCAACGGGTGGACTCGGGTTGGCCTGGCCCGCAGGTACTTGCAACTTTATATATGCTTCTACTTTCTTAGCCATAATTTAAATACGTCGCACATTGAAACAGCTTCGAGATTGCTGCATTGAACCTTCAACTTTCATCAAGCGAATCAACCTTTCTCAACCTGAGAAAAATCAAGCTCCACCGGTGTAGATCGACCAAAAACCGTTACAGCAACGGACAATCTACTCTTCTCATAGTTCACCTCCTCAACAACCCCGTTGAAGTCATTGAAAGGCCCATCAATAATTCGGACGAGTTCGCCAGGTTCAAATACGGTTTTTGGCATCGCACGATCCGATCCGGCCTCAACGCGATCTAGAATCGCACTGGCCTCAGCGTCGCTGAGCGGCGCTGGTTGGTCAGCCTTGCCACCGATGAATCCCATGACGCGGGGGGTCTCTTTGACCAAGTGCCACGTGTCATCATTCAAATCCATTTCGACCAATACGTAACCGGGAAAGAATTTTCTCTCGCTCCGTCTTTTCTGTCCGGCTCGCATTTCGACTACCTCTTCGGTCGGGACCAATACCTTGCCGAAATGCTCCTGTAAGTTCGAAAGTTCAATCCGCTCGCCCAATGACCGCGCCACATTTTTTTCAAAGCCTGAATATGCGTGCACGACGTACCATTGCTTTGTCATCGTGTTATCCAATGGTCGACTTCACGAGCCACGAAAGAAAAGAGTCCAACCCCCACAAAATGAGCGAAAAAAGAATCATCAAGAGAATTACGACCGCCGTGGTCTGGATTGTCTCCTGACGCGTCGGCCAAACCACTCTCCGAATTTCTGACCGTGCCTCCCGTGCGGTCTCCCAAAGTTTCTTTCCTTTTTCGGTTTGTATCCCAATGAGACCAGCAATCGCTGCCGCTGCTACCAACGCTACCGCACGTATCAGAACATTAATTTCATCGCTGTAGTACCAATTGGCCCAAATGCCACCCGCAACGAGGAACGTGACAACGACCCATTTGATGAGATCGAATGTCTTTCGTTCGTGCATTAATTCAGTCTTTACGCTCACTTCGCCGCTGCTACTGGGGTGGCAGGCCATGTGGGAATCGAACCCCCAACCTCCGGTTTTGGAGACCGGTGCTCTACCAAATTGAGCTACTGGCCTAGGTATATTTCCCGTTTAGCATTCAACTAACAATTTTTGTGACGACTCCTGCGCCGACTGTTCTGCCACCCTCGCGTATTGCGAATCGAACCCCTTCATCCATTGCAATTGGACTAATCAGATCCACATCCATGTTGATGTTATCGCCAGGCATGACCATCTCAACATCAGCTGGCAGCTCCACCGCACCTGTGACGTCCGTAGTCCGAAAATAGAACTGAGGGCGGTAACCTTTGAAAAACGGTGTATGCCGCCCGCCTTCGTCCTTCGATAACACATATACCGTCGCTTCGAATTGCGTATGAGGAGTGATCGATCCCGGTTTTGCCAGCACTTGACCGCGTTCTACGTCCTCGCGCTTAGTACCCCGCAATAGAACTCCGATGTTTTCGCCTGCCCGACCTTCGTCAAGTAACTTACGGAACATCTCGACCCCGGTACAGGTCGTCGTCTCCGTATCTCGGATCCCTATAATCTCGATCTCATCTCCAACATTAACGATCCCACGGTCAACCCGACCCGTGACCACGGTTCCCCGACCAGATATCGAAAAAACATCCTCGATTGGCATCAAAAAGGGCTCATCAACGGGTCGATCCGGTTCTGGAATGTATTCGTCTAGCGTTTCGACTAGCTGCTTCACACTTTCTGTGCCTAGCTCTCCTGCATCTCCGTCCAAAGCTTGCAATGCACTGCCAACTACTATCGGCGTGTCCGAAGGAAATTCGTACTGCTCTAGCAGCTCTTGAATATCCATAGTTACCAGTTCCACAAACTCCTCACGTTCACCTTCATCTAGCATGTCTGCCTTGTTCACGTAGACCACGATCCGCGGAACACCTACCTGACGTGCCAGCAAAATATGCTCCCGTGTTTGTGGCATAGGACCATCAACCGCTGAAACCACCAAAATGGCTCCGTCCATCTGTGCTGCACCTGTGATCATGTTCTTTACATAATCCGCATGTCCTGGACAGTCCACGTGAGCGTAGTGACGATTCGTTGTCTCGTACTCAACATGTGAAGTGGCAATCGTAATCCCGCGCTCGCGCTCTTCCGGAGCGTTATCAATCTGGTCAAATTCCTTGACCTCGCCTCCGATATCCGCAGCGCATACTTTGGTTAGGGCAGCCGTCAACGTCGTCTTACCGTGGTCAACGTGCCCAATCGTACCCACATTTATATGTGGCTTGGTTCGTTCAAATTTCTCTTTGGCCATTAACTAAAATCCCTTGCCTAAAGTTTCAGGATAAATCCGTCGAAAGTACCATCGCATGCTCGAAAAAAGAGTTCGTCACAATACTATTGCGCCTAACCTGGTGCTCACAATCGGATTTGAACCGATGACCTCTTCCTTACCAAGGAAGTGCTCTACCGACTGAGCTATGTGAGCAGATTTCTTACCTATCTCACGAGTCAATAAAGTGCCATTCACTTCAATCTTTTATGGAGCGGGTAGCGGGAGTCGAACCCGCGCCATCAGCTTGGAAGGCTGAGGTTCTACCACTAAACCATACCCGCAAATTTGTGCACCTCTGCCTCCGCTAATCCATCCCTAATCAACTTGCGACTTCTGGTGGAGGGGGTAGGATTCGAACCTACGAAGGCTGAGCCGTCAGATTTACAGTCTGATCCCGTTGGCCGCTTGGGTACCCCTCCCAGTTTCGTGAATCAAAAGAGGCGGAATTCTCCATACTAGACCAGCCTTTGTCAATGAAGGCAGGGAATCGCCCGTTCCAGTTAAGCCTCTAAAAAACCTTATGAATCAGATCGTTGGTGCCGCCACAAGGAGTCGAACCCTGGACCTTCTCATTACAAGTGAGCTGCTCTACCAACTGAGCTATGGCGGCAAGTCAAACGACTGGAACAGCCTCTGAAAAGCTTGGCGATACTATAGATCGGTCTCGGTGTCGGCAAATCGGTCGATAGGCATAGGGCATGCTCTATTCTTCAGCTGTTTTAGAGTGACAAAATCGGCAAGGCGATAGCTTTGTATCGTCCCCAATAAACACGTTGTCTTAACGGTACGACAAAGACGCGCGAAGGATACTTATCGGTCCGTTGCCGAATCCGCGTTTATGGTATGAACTTTGAATCGATTAGTTAGGTCTGTCTGACCGTTATTTCTCCACCAATCAATTCGACTACTTCCATACCATTATCTACCAACAATGCGCCTGAACGACCAATACCACGGCAGATTCCGTGGATGGTCCTCGATCCGCTCGTCACAATCACTTGTTGATCCTGGTAGCCGTGTAGAGCCATCCATCGATCGCGAAATGGTCGAAACCCATGCTCTTCAAATTCCCGGCAGTATCCATGGACTGAATTAATCACTTGGCCCGCAAGTACACTCCGAGACAGATCGTGGATCTGTTCCGTGACGTCTGCCACCTCCTGCTCAATGCCAGCCATCAAGAATTCCTTTGCTCCAACATTGATGCCCACACCAATCACCATTTCCATTGAATCACTGCGGTTGGTTAGCTCTATGAGGATGCCCGACACTTTCCGGCCCTCCATCAACACATCGTTAGGCCACTTGAGTTTCACATTTCGAACGCCGATCGACCGTAGGACGTCAGCGACAGCAAGCCCTATAACCAAGCTAACCGCGCCAACGTCCGCGGGATGACATACCAACTTCATTCCTATGCTCATAGCAATGTTTCGACCAAAGGGGCTGATCCACGTGCGCCCTCGTCGACCTCGACCACCGGTCTGGACTTCCGCGATCAATACCATCCCATCGATCGATCCACGCTCAGCCATTTCCATCAGGTGTTTATTCGTACTCTCAATATGCGGCAGTAGTTCCAAGTTCGATAACCACTCAGATGCCTCCCTACCGAGGCTTTTTCTTATCGTTCCGGCTTCGAGCAGAGTAACGTCCCTTGGCAGTCTAGCTTCTTCGCCGACCACCTCCAGTCCGTGCTGCTCGAGCGTTATCGCATGCACGGATCCTCCTCCCTTCAATTCAACCCTGCCCTCGTCCACCAGCGCAGCAAATAGCTTTTCAAGCGTCACGAGTTAGTTTCACCATTGATCGAGATCTGTCGCTCTATTCGCGGATACCCCCATAGAAGAGTTGCACTTCGAACCATCATGAAACCTGTTAACGCCATCCACATGCCATGATTACCAAAGCGCGGCACCGTCCACAACGCGATCGTCAAATAGAAAATCAACGCGACGAACATATTGTTTCGCAAAGATCTCATTTGCGTAGTTCCTATGTAGATACCGTCCATCTGAAACGCCCAAATCGCCACAAGCGGCATAAAAACGATCCAAGGAGCAAATTCATGCGCGGTTTGACGAACATCCGAAAGATCCGTCAACGCATCAATCATCCAAGGTGTGGACACTGCATAGCAACCAGAAATGACGATTGCGAGACCAGCCCCACAGACCGTCGAATATTTTGTGATCGCCCGCAGTCCTGCACGATCATTCGCTCCAAAAGCTTCTCCAGCGAGCGATTCGGCTGCCTGAGCAAAGCCGTCGAGCGTGTAACTCATCAAGTAAAAGTACTGCATAAGAAGAAGATTCGCCGCCAATACCAAATCCCCCATCCGCGCACCTAGGGCGGTAACGCCCAGAAACGGAATCTGGACAAACAGCGTACGAAGTATCATGTTCCCACTAAGACCGCCCAGACTCCGTATTTTCGATGGGTTTCCAAGACCGACAGTCCGCTGAAAAAACCAGCCAAGTTCGCCAAGCGCTTTGACCACGAAGTACCCGCCCAAAAGAGCTGCACTCCATTCACTAATCGCGGTTCCAAGCGCAACTCCTGTCACGCCGAGGTCAAAAGCGTATACAAACAACACGTCGAGAATGGCATTCAGGCCGTGGAATACCAGCGTTACGGCCAGGACCGCGCGCATTCTTTGGAGTCCAAATAGGACTCCAAGCTCGACGAAATGCAGCAACAACGCTGGGGCACCCCATACCCTAACGAAGAAATAGTTTGCCGCTTTTTCCTCGACCAATGCGCTCGAATCAAAGATGTGAGCGGTAAGGTGATATATCGGTAGCGCGAGAGCGACAAAAAGTGTGCCTATTCCAAGAGCAACTATCCCGCTTCTAAGACCAATCGCCACAATTTCGTTGGTCTGCTTAGCCCCATAACTTTGGGCAACGAGACCCGTTGTAACCATGCGCAAGAAGCCGAATACCCAGTAGAAAGCTGAGAAACTCGCTGCTCCAACGGCCACGCCTCCCATGTAACTCGGGTCTGGGAGGCGACCTACCACGGCGGTATCCGCAATCCCGACCATAGGGACCGTTAAATTCGCAAGAATGACGGGCCAGGAGAGCGACAAAACACGTCGATACCAATCCCCCGGAGTTAAGGTATTCATTTCAACAACTCCAACCTCGCCCAGGTCGAGAAACTCACCAAAACCATGAATTAACGATTGCGCGAGCAACCACTATTGATTACTCGACAATCCTTAAGACTGTATTTATTAGGAGATAGGAAAAGAAAAACCCCAGTTGCACATAGCCAGCCCGGGGTTGGTAATAAAAGCCTGACGACGACCTACTCTCACATGGGGAAACCCCACACTACCATCGGCGCAGAGCCGTTTCACTGCTGAGTTCGGGATGGGTTAAGGTGGTTCCAACTCGCTATGATCGTCAGGCAAACCGAAACAGGTTCGCGCTAACAAGATGAGACTGACAAAGCCAGTTCGATGTGCCGGTAATCCGAACAAAATTCATTCGTTCGATTATATGGTCAAGCCGCACGGGCAATTAGTACGGGTTAGCTCAACGCCTCGCAGCGCTTAC
This sequence comes from uncultured Pseudomonadales bacterium, assembly GCA_963992075.1. Classification (GTDB taxonomy): domain Bacteria; phylum Pseudomonadota; class Gammaproteobacteria; order Pseudomonadales; family Azotimanducaceae; genus UBA11889. The sequence continues at coordinate 9,469 of CAXDSX010000088.1, forward strand.
ACATCCCGCCTATCAACGTCCTAGTCTTGAACGGCTCTTTAAGGACCCGAAGGTCCAGGGAAATCTAGTCTTGAAGGAGGC
>CAXDSX010000089.1:0-9528 GCA_963992075.1 uncultured Pseudomonadales bacterium
GCTACACCTCTCTATTCGTCGGCAGCGTCAGATGTGTATAAGAGACAGGCACCACCGCGCTCGGCATTATTCCTTCCGTACTTATCTCAGCCAACGTGCGCCGTAGATCTTCACCACGAGCGAATCGATCAGTGGGCGATTTTGCGAGACAGCCATCGACCACGGGTTGCAATGCGGCAAACTGGTCAGGGAGCCGTGGCAGAGGATCCCTGGCCTGACGAAGCGCTACATTGCCACCATGATCCGGACGGTAGGGGAGTTCGCCCGTAAGCATCTGATAAAAAACGACGCCTAAACTGTAGAAGTCCGTTCGAGCATCGATCTCTCCGCCCCGTGTTTGTTCAGGACTCATGTACGCTGGCGTCCCCACAACGGCGCGCCGTTCGTTCCCTCCATTTTTCCCGCGTCCAAATTCCGCAATTCCAAAATCGCTCAACACCGCCGCTGATCGGTCACTAAACAGAATATTTCCCGGCTTAACGTCGAGGTGAACTACATTCCTCACATGAGCGTAGTCCAACGCGCTGGAAATCTGATTCATCACACGAATAAGGTCGTGGATATCGAGTCCCTGCTGTAACTTTTGGTTCAGATCGCCCTGGCTCAAATACTCCATGACAACAAACGGTATCTCGTCCGCGATCCCGTAATCCTTGATAGGGATCACGTGCGGATGATTCATCGATGCGATGATCGACGTTTCTCGAATGAACGCTTCATCGTCGAATTGACTGCTGCCCGTATCTGGGTCAAAAACTTTTACGACAACGTCACGGCCCGTCGACATTTGGGTCGCTAAGAAAACTTGCGTTCGCGAATCGGAACTTAGTTCGCGGTGGATCGAGTAACCAGGAAGTTCAATCATTGCTGGATCGGTGACGGTAATGTCTTAAAGTCGCCGCTAACAAGTCGTCCCAGAACAAATCGGCCATTGGCAATAAAGGCCTGGCCATCGACTCTCACCGCAATCCCATCGCCGTGCGCCGTTCCGTTAATGCACGAACTCCCAGCAAACATCCAAGGAATACCATCGATATTGAGTCGACATCGTTCACTTTCGAGAATCGGCCACTCCTCCATAAGATCACCCATCCGCCATCGCTGAAAAGTGGGCTTGTCGTTTGGCACCGTCTTAACTCCGAAGCCATTCATTTGATTGAGAGAAAATAAACCTCGATAGATCACGCCGTCAGCCCAATATAGGACTCCACGACCATGGCGGTGATCCTCGAGAAATTGTCCCTCGTATTTGTTGCCTGTCGGCCAAGTCAAGATACCGTCTCCGCTCCTGACGCCGTCTCGGAACGTACCTTCATAACGCCTGCCATCAGACCAAACATACGAACCGTTTCCATGCATTTGGTCATTCAAGAAGTCCCCTTCATACACGTCTTCGTCGGCCGAGACGAAACGACCTTTACCCGTGCGTCTGTTTTCCAGGAAGTCGCCAGCATAGGTGCTTCCATTCGGCCATCGAAGAGTCCCCGGACCGTGTTGCTTATCGTTTTGAAAGGTACCTTGATAGATACGCCCGTCAGCCCAGGTGTATAACCCGTCACCGTGGATCCGACCATTTAGGAACTCACCTTCGTACCAAGCGCCGCCGGGTCGTTCTAAACGTCCCTGCCCTGTCCGTACCCCGTCTTTCAGCTCACCTTCATAGATATCACCGTTGAGGAGTTCGATGCGTTGCACGTCCGCATAGATCAAGGAAGCAAAGAAAGAAATGACTAGCAGCGCGATTCGTCCATGAAACGAACATCGTCTCATTGACAGGAAGGGAAAAAGGCGGGCCAAACGTTTCCTTAGTAGACTTCCCGAAAAGACCGGTACCTTACTGGAATTGGATCACCTTTTCTTTATAACGATTTGTGTTGCGGTTGGTGCAGTAACCGGCTTTTTGGGCGGCCTCCTGGGCATAGGTGGCGGCGTGATCGTCGTTCCTGCGCTCATCATATTGTTCGATGCGGTGAATCTTTTTCCATCGGATCAGTTTCCCGCGAATACTGCCACGTTGTTGGCCGTCGGCACGTCGTTATCGACCATCATCTTTACGTCAGCGTCCGCAGCGTACGCTCAAATACGACGCGGCATGGTCGAATGGCTCGTGGTTCGACGCTGGATCGTGTTTCTTTCACTCGGAAGTCTCGGATCAAGCTACGTCGCAAGTAGTTTGTCAGACCTATTCTTGAAAACTTTCATTGCCGCTTTCGTGCTTTTCGTTGCTTGCGTGATGCTGACCTCCTGGAAACCGAATCCGAGCCGAGCGTTACCCGGTCGTTTCCTGAGCGCGGCGCTCGGTTCAATCGGTGGCCTCATCGCAGGAATCGCCGGCATTGGCGGCGCAAATATTATGGTTCCAACGCTAATCTACTTTAACGCCCCGATCCTACGGGCCACGGCGACAGCGAGCGCAGTGGGCCCCGCGATCGCGCTTTTTGGGACAATCGGCTATATCTCCAGTGGCCTGAACACTGAGATCCCCAATGCCTTGGGGTTCGTTTACCTCCCAGCAACTATTTCGATTATTGCCTCGAGCGTGCTCATCGCACCAATCGGTGTCCGCACTGCCCATAAGATCCCGTCGGATCCATTACGCAAAGCCTTTGGCATTCTTATGATTTTCGTGGCACTTCGAATTCTTTGGTCTATTTATTACTGACCTCACCGACAGTCCGCAACTGAATCGCATCCACCGGTCCCGCGGCCAATACATCGCTGATGACCACCACTCTTTCCTCTGCACCAAGACCTTCGCGTTGCCGCAATACGGATAGTGCGGTTTGAATCGTTTTTTCAGGATTGTTGCTAAATGCCGTTCGATGAGAATACACACCTCGGTTCAGCATCAACCGTCGACGCACCTGACTTAAATTTGAGAAAGCAAAAATCGGTACGTCCGTTGGACCGCAATTCGTAACGAGATCCGCAGTAATTCCGCGACGCGTAATGACAACAATACCCGAGGCCCGGATTCTTCCTGCGAGCTCGAGCGCCGAACGAGCAATGTTCTGTTTATCCGATATGGTCGCCAAGTCTTGAGCGAATCCGAGGTCGGGGAATCGTTCGCTCGCCATAGCAATTTCGGCAAGCTGTTCCACTGCCTTGACGGGGTAATCGCCAATGCTCGTCTCAGCAGACAGCATCACCGCGTCGACCCCTTCGTATATAGCGTTGGCAACATCCGTCACTTCAGCACGAGTCGGAATCGGGTTTTCGACCATTGACTCCAACAAGTGCGTGGCAACGATGCATCGACGCCCAGCATTGAACGACGACCGAACCAGCCGACGCTGCAAATTAGGCAACGTGGCAATGTCGGTCTCAATACCGAGATCGCCTCGTGCGACCATGAGACCGTCGGCCATCTCGGCTATCGATGCAATATTTGTCGCCCCTTCTCGATTCTCGATCTTCGCGACGATATGAATACCGTGGTTTCGGTCGTTAAGCAGTTCACGCATCTCGGCTATGTCTTCGCGACTTCGAACAAAGGATTGGGCGACAAAGTCGATGTCCAGCTCCAAGCCAAACGTGACGTCTTCTCGATCCTTCGGCGTGATGGAAGGTAGATTGACGCGGACGCCCGGAATATTGACGTGTTTGCGGCTTCCTATCTCTCCATCGTCCAAAACGGCGCACCGGATGGCTGCCGGTCCATACTCCGTAACCTTCAGATTTATTAGGCCATTGTCTAGGAAGATCGTATCGCCTTCCGAAACAGCCCCTTTAAGCCCCTCGAACTGAACCTCGAGACTTAACGCGACAGGTCCGTCGTAGTTGCTCGATTCTGGAACCAGCACCATCTCGGTACCCTTCCGTACGACCAGTGGTCGTTCCAGTTTAGCGGTTCGTATTTCAGGGCCCTGTGTATCGATCAATACGGGGACGGGGTATTTCACTTTACGATTTAGGGTCTTGATCCACCCGATGGTGCGTGCGGCATCTTCGTGGGTCGCATGGGACATATTGATACGCGCAACGTCCATCCCTGCATCGTACATTGCGTTCAACGTGTCAAAATCGTTGGAAGCAGGACCTATGGTACATATGATTTTTGTTCGTCTTCGCATACATGAATTTTACGGTAGAGCGACCGATCGAGCAGCTCTTCGGAATGTCTCAAAAAAACCAGAAATTCGCGAGAGCGTTCCCAATTTCACTGGCCTTCACGGAACGAGGGTGCCAGTGCCGAGGGAAATATTTCTTGTAATCCGATTGCCCAAAGCGTGGGTCGATCATTACTACGACACCGCGTTCCGTGGGCCCTCGTGCGACACGTCCGGCAGCTTGTACGACGCGGGTCATGCCCGGCTGCCGGTAAGCGATCTCATCACTTCCATCGTTTGAGGCGAGAGTATCTCGGACAAGGCTCCTCGGCGGAATTCCAGGTCCTACGACCACGACTCCGCGTAATACATCCGATCGATAATCGATCGATTCGGTAAAGACTCCCCCGAGAACCACAAAGCCCACCCTTTTCGTATTTGCCGTATTTATCCATTCGATAAATGAAGCCTGATCCTCGAGGGACATATGTTGTTTTTGCACGGCCAGTTCAGCGTCAAAGCAACCGGAATCGTGAACGACGCGTAGATACTCAAAAGACGGAAAAGCCACCAGGAAGTTCCCTGGACTGGCGTTCAAAACACGACGAATAACGTTTGCCACTGTCGAAGCCGTGGTTGTGCGGTCGCGAAAGAAGGTCGATACATTGGGAACGACATACACGCCGACGTTGTCGGCGCCGTACGACGGTATTGATTGAAGGGCTGGACCGTCGCAACCGTGAATCGTTTGGAAAACTGTTGCAGGCGAAAGTGTTCCTGAAAATCGCACGGAACCGCGAAAATCATCCACGACCTCGCGTATATGCGATCCTGGCTTGAGACAGCGCATTTGAACCGTGATCGAACTTCCTTGTCGGGACAAAAAGTAACGAAAAGTTTCAGGGTCATACCAGGCAGTGCCTTTATGGAAGCGAAGCGCGGTAAGTACGAATTCCGAGAGAACGTCATCAACGTTTCGTTCTAGACCATCAACAAAAACGAACTGGAGGAAGCGTTCCAGCGCTCGTATGAGTGCGCTCGGCGGCTCGGGCAAAACCATTTCGCCACCTTCCGGCAAGTACGTCCGTCCAAGGCTCGCCATGGCACGATCGACGGACCGTAGTTTTTTTCGTACGCCTTCCCGAGATGCCAAAGCCTTCGCACCTTTGAGTTGGGATCTCTCGAGTCGCGTCGACAACATCTCTTGGACGCGGTCTCCGAGTTGGTGTGCTTCGTCAATTAAAAGACCCACGTCAGCGCTTCGTTTTCCATGCTGCCGTAGCTTGCCGAAGACCGGGTCGAATACGTGGTTGTAATCGCAAACCACCACATCGACCCATCGGGACACGTCTGACGCCAACTCAAACGGACAAACGCCGTGCGTCCGTGCGATGGATTCGACCGCCTGCCGACCACTGATTCCATTGGACATCAGGTCCTTACGAGCTTTTGGTAAACGGTCGTAGTAACCGCGTGCGTAGTCGCAGACATCGGGGTCGCAGGGAGAACCGGGGTTGAAACAAGTTTTCTCCTTCGCCGTTAACGTTATTCCCGTTAGTTGTGATTCATCCTCTGCAATTTCCTTAAGCGCTTGTTCCGCGGCTCTTTGACCCGTGTTTCGCGCCGTCGCGTATATCACACGCTCCAGCACGCCCTCACCCATGGCCTTCGCCGCTGGAAAGAGCGTCGCCATGGTTTTTCCGGTTCCCGTCGGCGCTTCAACCAATAACTGATCGGAGTCCCTAAAAGCGCGGTAACAAGAACGTGCGATGTCTCTCTGATCGTCACGAAAATCCGCATAAGGGAAATCCATGCGACGTAAAAAGTTGGTCCGCCCGTCATGAAGGCGTTTAATCAGCGAAAGCCAATCGGCGTAGGTCCTACAGGTTTCGACGAAGTAGCGCCGCAGTTGCTGTGATGTGGCCACGTCGTTAAACGTCATTTGCTCGTCCGTATCGGGATGCAGATACGTCAATCGCAGCTCACAACGTCCGAGAGATTCGCTCTCGCACAACATCGCCGCGTAAAGTTGCAATTGAGCGAAATGCAGCTCCCGTGTATGAGCGGGTAGCTGAGCAAATTCGATGCGCGTGGTCTTAATTTCTTCGACAAGCGCGCACAGATCGTTTCCCGCGCCTCCGGGATGAAAGACAACGCCGTCGATTCGACCGCTAATTGTGAGCTGAAGATCCTCTTGGTGAAACGCTTCCGTAACGCTCTGTTCGGTTCGATAGTTAACGTTCGCCTTAACGCAACCGCTTTGATAACGCAGTTGGGCTTCTATTCCCTCGGTAGATGTTGTCGGTTGATCGAACCGATGATGAATATCACCCCTGCGATGAACATGTTCCGCTAGTTCGCGAACTGCTACGCGAAATTTCATGTCACTGAAAAACGCATAACGCGCACCGGAATATCGTGTGCCAAAAGGCGCCTTATCCAAAGCTTCTGATTGTTCTGAACCCGATCGCCCGGGCCTTTGACCTCGACAAACTCGAATCTTCCTGGCTCGTAAAGTAACGTTAGATCGGGGAATCCGGCACGTGCTTCCTCCAAGCCTTCTCGCACGATGCTTAATACTTGGCAAAGGATTACTGGATCGATCACTTCGACGATCCTTTCAAGGCGAGGTTGCGTAAGGACCGACCAATTAATCAGTCGATTAGTAATCCCATTCTTATCATGGTGTGTACGCAAAAGTTTCTCGGACAAAAAATCGATACGTTGGAGCGGATCTTCACAACAGGACTTTCTCGCATTAAAAAAATCAGGCCAGAATAGGTCGATGGGCCCACTTTGAAATGCGTTGACGAATACGCCATCAATCGGGGCATAGATCCAATCCCAGAATGCGAGCGCAAAAAGTCCCATCGGAAATTGGTTCTCCAAATGCCAGCCGGTACCAAGATCCTTGGTCAATTGACCAAGGGCGTGATGCTCGATGGAATCGGATTGAGATCCGAACAAAGGAACATCCGTTTGCGGAATAGGCTGATTGGATACCGAAACGTTATTGGAGCGGCGCGCAAAATCCGCTTCAAGGGTCGTCCATGGTCGTCGAACCATTTCCGTCGCTAGTTCTTTCGCGGCTTCACCATCCCCAAGCTTTTTTAATATTCGGACCTTACGTTCCCGTGCCGGTACGAGTGAGGATCGCGAGTAGCCGCTCAAGGCTGCGTCAAAGTTTCGGGCCCGCTCAAAACCCCGAGCCAGACGATTGAGCGTACGCGACCTACGTCGCTCCACGAGACGGTGGGCAGATTTGTGCCAGAGACAAGGCAAAAGCGCGACGGCCGATCGGTCAGGGCGGGGGCCTAGGTCACGAACGATCTCCGTCACTCGCAACAATTCGAGGTATGCGTCAAGTATCGGTCGATCCACGAAGAGGCGTCGCTTCGCCTGCAACTGGTATGTCTCGAATCGCAATCGTCCGAGGTCGTTTAACACAAAGGTACTCAAATCCTGGTAGGGATCACCGAAGAAAAGCAATTGATACAAGACCAACAACTCCGCGAAGTTAAGAACCACCCAAGGGTCGTGGTCCTGCAGTCGTTCCACGACCGAATCGAATTCAAAGTGGTCAATGACTTGATTGACGTAATCACCCTTGGGCTTGATCGGTTTGATCTCGGGAAAAAGGTGCCGAAGTTCTTCCATGCTCCAACCGTTCAACAAGTCGTTCAGCTTAGTGGCTGGGCACCATTCCACGAGCCCGACGGAAAGGAGTTCTGCTATCGCGTCGGAACGCGACCTAACTTCCGTGTAACGTAGTTTCGTCAGGCGTAGCAAGGGCCTCGTGCGAGAAACCAACCGCGCATAAAGCCGTAGCGAATCAACGTCCAAACTGTAAACACGTCGAGCGAAGTCGAGTTCGGCGCAGTTCAGAATTGCAGCGTATTGATTCTCAACATCTTTGATGAGCGTCAGCAAATTGGTCGCGTAGTAATCAATGGGCGGCGCTTCATCAACGAATAACTTAGGCAATCAAACAACTTCCAATCGACGGCAGATCACCGCAATATAACAACCATGTATATATATACAGCAAATTTCAAATGAGCGTCGCGGATTTCTGCTTTTGCGCGGTGGTATCGGAAAAAGCCTTGCAAGCCATCCTTGACGGCCATGCTCAGGGCATCTATCGCGACAACCATCCTTGGATCATTGCCGCCGAACGATTTCACGAGGCTCGAGAAAAAGACCGTCAAGTCCCCATCGTATTTGCTACGGGCGAGTCTCTTGAGCTATCGCACTGGAGTATCGTTGAGTCAATCGACGTCCAGGAATTTCATGCAGGAGCGTTCGAATCACGTTGTACGTTTGATGTTCTCACGCCCGTAAATCCGATCTGGACATCTCTTGATAGTCTCAGTCTCTCCCCATCGGTCGAACAACTTCGCCGAGAAGACGCGGAATCGATACACATTCATCGCCAGCCGTTAGACGCCACGTCGATTCGACCTTACGCCATCTGCGAAACGCCGGCTTTCATCGTTTCCGACACCAGCGATTGATTCACGGCCACGGTTTGTACGGTCGAAGTTTTTCTATTCGTCCGCGTCGTCGACGATCTCTTGGGGTATGGAACGTTTCACCGTCGCTCCCAATTCTCGAAACTGTTCGACTTGTCGTACCAGGTTGCCCCGACCCTTAGCCAACCGCGCGTACGCCGAATCGTAAGAGCGCGACGCTTGGTCAAGGTTGCGACCCAATTGATCCATATCCTCCAATACCACACGAAGCTTGTCGTACAGTGCGCCCGCCCGCCTCGCAATTTCCTGGGCATTTTTGTTTTGTTTCTCGTAACGCCAGACGTTATCGATGATACGAAGCGTCATCATCAGCGTGGTTGGACTAACGATTACCAAACGTTTATCAAACGCCTCCGTAAACAATGACGGATCTTTCTCCATCGCCAACGTAAAGGCAGATTCCACGGGTACAAAAAGCAAAACAAAGTCTAACGATCGAACTCCTGGCAATTGATCGTACGACTGTTCTGAAAGTTTCCTGACGTGTGCTCGGACACTCTGCACATGTCGCTTAATCGCTACTTCTCGAGCCGCATCGTCGTCGCTAGACACGGCCGTCTCATACGCCACCAGGGATACTTTTGCATCCACCACAACGTCCTTGTCTTCGGGAAGGTGAATAATCACGTCCGGTCGTTTGATATCGCCATCGGCATTCCGAAGCGAACGTTGCAAAACGTATTCGTGATCTTTACGCAGTCCCGATTCTTCCAGAACTCGCTCAAGCACAAGTTCGCCCCAGTTCCCTTGTAAGCGCTTATCTCCCTTTAACGCTCGGGTGAGATTTTCCGCTTCTTCGTTAACCTTCTCACTTGCCCGTTGCAAGTTCCGAACCTCGGTCAGTAACGACGCACGATCTTTGGCATCCGTGGTGTAGACCTGTCTCTTATACACATCTCCGAGCCCACGAGACCGAGGCTGATCTCGTATGCCGTCTTCTGCTTGAA
>CAXDSX010000090.1:0-9330 GCA_963992075.1 uncultured Pseudomonadales bacterium
CCCCCCCCCCCCCCCCCCCCCCCCCCCCCCCTTTTTTTTTTATTGATACGGCGAGCACCGAGATCTACACCTCTCTATTCGTCGGCAGCGTCAGATGTGTATAAGAGACAGCAATGTAATGTTCCATCCACTCGTCCATCGTTCGCGTTTGCATGTGCCCAAGCATTTGATCGCGAAACAACTCCAACGTCTCACGATCCCAGGTGGAAACCTCGGATTGAAATTGCTCTTGCGCCAGGATTTTTTCGAAACCGCTTGTGCCCAAGAAATTATCCAGTAGATGCGGTAACAAATTTCCGAGTTGGAGCCACCGCCCATCCTTTGTCCGCACCGGGTGGTAGTTAAGTGTGGGCATGGATCGGGAACGATCCCGAACGACTTTTGGCCGCTCGAGTACGCCTCGGTCTTGGAGCTGCTCCATTGACATGATGCCCATTTCGTAAGGCATCATGCCCCGCAACATTGAGGTCTCAAACTGAGCGCCGTTCCCGGTACGCTCCCGACAGTCCAACGCGGCGATGACGGCCGCCGCAAGGCTTTGCGATGTCGCGTGAGTGCCTACCTGTAGCGCGGAATAGTTGGGACCGTCCCGATCAGCAACCCCCTCGAATCCCAACATTCGCCCCGACTTTGCGGCCACAACGCCTTCGTATCCGGGCAAATGGGCGTATGGACCACGTTCTCCAAACCCCGTAACGATCCCGTACACCAGGTCGGGGCGCGCCCTCGTCAAATCCGAAACGTTTAACCCAATGGCCTCTCGTTTAGCACTTTTAAGTGTCGTAATAACCGCATCTGCCGTCGCCACAATCAGTTCACGAACTTTCGCGACGTCTTCGGGTTTGGCTAAATCAGCCGTCACTGTTCGTTTACCGCGCCGCCACAAGCGGCTCGCGGGCATTGCATCGAATCGATCGCCCGCCAGCGGATCGATCTTAATAACCTCGGCGCCAAAGTCGGCCAGCACCATCCCAGCCAATCCCGTGACTGGCCCTATACCCAGCTCGACGATCCGGTAGGCTTCTAACGGTTTCATTGATAACGACCTCCTAATAGGACGGGTTAGCCTCCGCGAGTTTCAATTCACTCCATCATACCTAGATGTTCGCAGACCCCGGAAATACATGGGTGCCAGGTTTCTTGATGTCGAAACCAAGATTCAACGTCTTGTTCGTCGATCAAAGTGGACGCGTCGAACGATGTAGGCAGCGACCACGAGCAAAAACTTCCATGCATCGAGCGGGAACCGCGTTATCGTCACAACTAGTCAACAACAAACTCGATCAATCCAAGCTCGCCATAGTCCGCGCAATACGAACCCGGCAGCGCTGGATGGATCCCGCCGCAAGCACCCGTAATAAGCAACATGCCATCACGTATTTCCAAACCACGCGAAACGGCTTCATCTAACATCCAAGCGAGAGCGTCGTGCGGACCACCCAAGGCGTCGGTAGCTGGAGCTTGACAAACCGTTTCACCATCCCGGGTCAGTGCAATTTGAACATTAGCGTAATCGCCCCAAAACGGTAATTGCGTCCCGACGATAAATCGGTCAGCCGCTATATTGCATGCCGTCAAATTCACGCCGGTAGCATCGGATGGGTCGCCCCACGCCATCCGAGGTACCTCGATGACTGGCCCCGCCGATATTGGATTTCCCGCCCCATCGATTACCACGCCAATTTCACATTCAAGGCTGACGCCGGTGGCCGCGGTTATACGGGCCCCAGGCGACAAGCGACCCGATTCATACAACGAACCAATCAATGGATGCGTCAGCCCGAATTGTTTTTGTCCGGCAGCCGCCGTCATGCCGGCTTTCAAGCCCGCAATTTCTCTTCCGGCAACTTTGTCCACCAACGCCTTTTGAACGCCGTACGCTTGCTCGAGATCGAGATGATCGGGCATACGTGGCAGCGCTTCCCGCGCTTTTATGGCTTTCGCCATCGCATCAACAAGTTCGTCCATACCAGCTAATTCCCAAAATCCCATGACTCCCCTGCGTGATAACGACGCAGCACATTCTTGGCAATCAAAATCTTGTGCACCTCATCGGGTCCGTCAGCGATGCGCAACGTCCTAGCTCCTTCATACATTCCCGCAAAAGGAAAATCCCCGGAAACTCCGGCGGCACCGTAGACTTGAATCGCCCGGTCAACAACGCGGTGATAAGCCGCGGGTACGTACACCTTAATAGACGAGATGTCAGTACGTGGATCGACACCGGATTCCATCTTTTGCGCACAATCAACAACCATCAATCGCGCCGACTGGATATCCATGTACGAATCCGCAATAAATCCCTGCATGAACTGCTTGTCTTCAAGTTTTTCGCCGCCATGCACCTCGCGCGTCATCAAACGATCGATCATTAGATCGAAACAACGCCACATCGCACCAACCGAGTTCATGCAGTGGTATACGCGACCCGCTCCAAGACGATCTTGCGCCGCCTGATGCCCGGTGCCGGTTTGACCCAACTGGTTTTCTTTAGGCACACGGACATTTTCGTACTTGATCTCGCAGTGGCTTGAAGCCTTACCCCAAACCGGCACCCCGCGAAGGATGTTGACGCCAGGCGTTTCCTTCGGAACGATGATTTGGGTCATTTTTTCGTTTGCACCCCCAGGATCATCGGGATCAGCTGTCCGACACATGACTATGTAAAAATCCGCCGCGTGGCCATTCGACGTAAACCATTTGTGGCCATTGATCACCCATTCGTCACCATCGAGCTCGGCACGAGTCGTCAAAGAACGAGGGTCGGATCCAGGGTTCATCGGCTCCGTCATCGAGAACCCAGACTGCATACGTCCTTCCGTCAGCGGAATGAGCCACTTTTCGTGTTGCTCGGGACTCCCGTATTTGACCAATATCTTTTGATTGCCCGAATTAGGCGCCACCACGCCAAACAGTGATGCGGCTCCAGGGCTATAGGCCAATATTTCGTTCATGTAGGCGTGTTGCATGAACGAAAGACCCATCCCACCGAACTCCGGCGGTAGGTGGGGAGCCCAAAGCTTGGCCTTCTTGACCTTGTCCTGCACGCCTTTCCTTAGTTCTTGCGCGCGTGTGATCGCCTCCTTCGAAGGCCGTGACCCATCCCGAGTTGACGCATACAGATCACTTTCATTCGGAATGATGTCTCTATTAACAATCTCCGCAGTCGCGAGGCGAACTTCGTTGACCTCATCGTCCAACATTGGAATCGGTTTCACGTTCATGGACATGGTTTGGCTCCCCTTATTAGCTAGGTGCCCGGGTTCAGTCGGGCTGCATCGAACGGTCTAATGTAAGTGGTCGGGTTATACTGCGCAACTTGGTACTCGAGAAAGGACGCGTCTCGCAGCTTTGCAGTTCGAAGCTGGCGGGATTTGATATGGCAGTAAAGAAGGGAAGTCACAACAGTCAGGGACTCGAATACCCCTACGACGAACATCCGGCAAAGGGAACAACGATCGAAGTTGCGGAGGGGGTCCTCTGGTTGACCATGCCCATGTGGGGTTCTCTCACACACATTAACCTGTACCTCCTAGAGGACGATGACGGTTGGTTCGTGGTCGATACAGGCCTCGGTACCGATGACACAAAGAAACTATGGCATACGATTTTTGACAACGAACTCGGCGGGAAGCCGGTCAAAGGGGTCATCTGCACCCACATGCATCCCGACCATATCGGTCAAGCTGGGATGATCACTGAGCACTTTCGGGTACCACTTTACATGACGCGTGGCGAATTTTACCAAGCACGATCCTTTGCAACGGGAGGACCTTCGCACCACTCAAGCTGGATTGGCCAGGAGTTCTATACGCGTTACGGTATGCCCGCCAGTTACCTCGAAAAATTAGCCAAAATGTGGACCGGGCGATCCACCGGCAAAATGTCGATGATGTCGATGCCCTCGGCTTTCCCTTCGGGTTTCCATCGTCTCGAGGATGGCGACGTGCTCTCGATCGGAGACCACCATTGGGAAATCGTCGTTGGTTCCGGACATTCTCCAGAACACGCGTGTCTACTATGTAGAAGCCTGAAGATTATGATCTCGGGCGATCAGATCCTCCCCATCATTACTTCCAACGTGAGCGTTCATCCGACGGAACCAGAAGCCAATCCGCTCAAAGCCTGGATGGAGTCGCACGATAAGTTACTGGGAACGCCCGAAGATACGTTCGTCCTTCCCGCACATAATTTACCGTTCTTCGGCGTACGCGAACGACTCCGTCAACTCATCGACCACCACGAAGAACGTATGTCGGCTCTCGAGGAATTTTGTGTCGAACCGCAAACCGCCCAGGCTCTTCTTCCGATTTTGTTCAAACGCAAGTTGGATCCGCGCCAAACCATGATGGCACTCGGGGAGGCCATTGCTCACTGCCACCTTTTGATGTACCGCGACCGGATCGCGCGGACCTTGCACGAGGACGGAGCCTATCGCTTTACCGCGACGGACCCCGGTCATGCACAAGAGCCTCGCTTGGATACGCGCGACGACGTACCCACGCTCGCCTGAGTATGCGGTGACAGAACCTACGGCGCTCCGTCAATCCATCGATCAAGCGACCGTCACGATCTTACGGTGGGGACAAAAACTCCCAGTAGGGTTTCGATCACTCGCGGGTCTTTTGCTGATGCTCGGAGGAGTGTTCGGATTCTTGCCCATACTTGGGTTTTGGATGTTTCCTCTGGGCCTCGCGTTGATCGCCCTTGACATCCCTTGGACCAGATCACGAATGCAAGCGTGGATCGACCGAATTGAAACGCGTATCAGGTCGACTGCAAGCCAACATCGAGCCAATAACCGCTGACATCGTGACGTTTGACGTAACCGGCAGTGGGTGACGCAAAGTGCGTCCCAATGATGAGGACGTCTGAATCGACGTACTTCTCTAAGAGTTCCTCTCGCGTACGACGACCTTGAGCTTGATCGTAATCGGCCGAACTACACCAATCCGTTCGCGTCATCTGACAAGGGTGATGAATGCAATCGCCCGTGATCAATGCCTCGACCCCTTCGGACGTTATCCGAACACTTACGTGGCCCGGTGTGTGACCAGGGGTGGCTTGCAAATTCACCCCGGGCGCAATCTGGTGATCGGACTCCACAAGGTCTACTAATCCTGCTGCGAATATTGGGCGGACGCTGTCATCCATCACCGATCCGTAGGTCGATGTATCTTCGTTGGCATCCCAGTATTCCCATTCCGTTCGACCCATTAAGTATCGCGCGTTGACGAAGGTAGGCTCCCACTCTCCATCGACCAACTTGGTATTCCAACCGACATGATCAACGTGCAGGTGTGTACAAAGAACCGTGTCGATCGTGTCCGCCGCGTAGCCAGCGCTCTCTAAGTCCTCTAAGAACTTAGTCTGTAGATGACTCCAGGCGGGGATTGATCGCTCCTTGTCATTGCCGATACAGGTGTCCACGACGATCCGGTGCTCGCCAGTATCAACCACCAACGCGTGTACACTCATGATGAGGTTACCCTCCAAATCCATGAAATGGGGTTGCAACCAGGGATAAGCGAGGCACTCCTCACGCGTGGCGTCCGGAAGAATAAATCGCGACCCGCCCGCGACCTCCATTTCGACGACGCGTGTTATTTTGATATCGCCTACCTGCCATATCTCATTCATCGTCTGCCCTCGGCTTTACTTGGACCATTATGGATGGATATCTTTACTCAAGGTAGACCTACTCAGAAGAGAACGCGTTGATGGCCATTGGTGAAATATTGTCGGTTTTAAAGCAGGTACCTGCACTTCTCAAACTAAAGCGCGGTATGAAGCCGCGATCACTGCTCGAGCGCGATTGCTTCGCTCGCCAGGTCGAAACCCACGCCCAGAATTACGCCGACGGAATCGCCGCCATCTTCGAAGGCAGGTCAGTCACTTGGAGTGAACTCAACGCCGGTGCGAACCGGTACGCAGCAACGCTACTCGACATGGGTGTGACGCGCGGAGATGTCGTTAGCGTTTTCATGGAAAACCGAATCGAATTCCTCGAGAGCGTTATTGCGCTCAATAAGATCGGTGCGACCGGAGGTCTAATCAATACGAATCTGCGAGGTCGTCCTCTGACGCACTGTATTTCCGTTACCGAATCGAAGAAGTGCATTTTTGGCGCCGAGCTTGCAGAGGCAATCCAGGAAATAAAAGGTGAACTGAATTTAGCTGAAGGTTCCGACTACCTGTTTGTTCCCGACGGTGATCTGGACTCCGTCCCGAATTGGGCGCGAAACCTAAATACCGAAAGCAGCGAGTCCAGAACCGAGAACCCTTCCATCACCAGTGAAATCACGCTCGGTGATAACGCCTTCTACATCTTCACGTCCGGAACGACGGGTTTACCCAAGGCGGCCGTATTATCTAATCGGCGCTATCTCCAGAGCGCTATGCTTTCGCACACCGCAGGGTTGCAATGCGATCGATCGGACCGCCTATACATCTGCCTTCCGCTTTATCACGGAACCGGCCTTTTGATTGGTGCTGGCGCTTCCTTTTCGTCCGGCGCTGCCATGGTTATCCGCCGACGATTCTCAGCGAGTCGCTTTCTGCCCGAGGTGCGAAAGCATGGTGCCACATGTTTGATTTACGTCGGTGAACTTTGCCGTTATCTCATCAACTCCGAACGACGTGCCAATGACCACGACAGTCCACTCCGGGCCATGATGGGAAACGGACTTCGTCCCGACGTGTGGCTGGAATTTAAGCAGCGATTTGGGATCAGCCGCGTTAGCGAGTTCTACGGATCGAGCGAGGGCAACGTGGCTTTTGCTAATCTATTCAATAAAGACTGCACCATCGGGACGACGGCGTCCCGAATTAGTCTGGTCAAGTACGACGTTGACGCTGACGAAGTTTTGCGGAATGAATCTGGTCTCTGTATTCCTGTTACACGCGGCGATCCCGGACTTTGTTTGGGGCACATCAATCCCGACGCTCCGTTTGAGGGTTACACGGACCAGGAAGCCACCGAAAAGAAAATCTTTCGCAACGTTTTCGAGGAAGGCGACGCGTGGTTCAACACCGGCGACTTGATCCGGGAGCTCACGCAAGAAGAGATCGGTTTTGCACTAGGTTACGCGCATTATCAATTTGTTGATCGGGTCGGCGATACCTTCCGTTGGAAATCCGAAAACGTTTCGACCAACGAAGTTGGTGAGATCATCAATGGCTTCGACGGCATTGAGCTGAGCAACGTCTATGGCGTTGAGGTGCCCGGAGCAGACGGGCGCGCCGGCATGGTCGCCGTGCGCCTCGCCGACGATGTCAACGATCTCGATTGGGAACGTTTCGCGACCTACGTCAATAGCGAGTTGCCGGCCTATGCTCGCCCGGTTTTCGTGCGTATACAGAACGACATGGACGTAACCGGCACGTTCAAGATGGTTAAAGGTGACCTGCGCCGAGAAAGCTATGACATCACGGCAATCACTGACCCCGTCTACGTTCTAAAGCCCGGCGTCAATCATTACGAACCGCTCGACGCCGAATACCTCGAAGTGATTGGCAACGGTCGTGCCGGTTATTGACCCAGTATCCACACTCGACCCGACTCAAGCATCCAAGTTTTAGCGGTAAACATCGTCTTCGCCCGGAACGCGAAAGCGTTTGTATTCCCATTGATATTGAGACGGTGCCCGAGCGATTGCCAATTCGATACCAGCGTTGATTGCGTTGGCAGAAACCACCGGATCAGCGTCATACACCGCGTCTTTCAGCGTATCGAACCAGACCTCAAAACCCCCGCGCACCCGGATGGCGGTGGCTAAGCAAGCTCGCGCGCCGGTTTGCTGTATTAGCCGATGAGACAGGGTCCCCGTTAGTGCTCTCCTTTTCATAAAATCGGCCATCACACCGTTCCCGCGGGCGGGCACTTGGTCTGGCAATACGGCAACGAGCTCACCGCGCCTTAGCGCTAACAGTAGTGTTCGTAATCCTGCTCGAGTCGGCGGAACTAACCGCCCGCCGTGCCGCTCCCGTGCGCTATTCACCTGCTCTTCAATACCCTTAATCCGACGATTCTCATACAGCGCGGTGAGTGGACCTTTGGATGCAAAGTAGTACGAAAGGACTTCCCAGTTGCCGAAATGTGGGACCAACACAACAATGCCCTTCCCATTCCGGTCCTCGGTAAGAACATCGCCGCCATGGATCGACAATAAACAACGGTCAATTTTCGATGCGGACCAATGCCACACCAGCCCACTTTCCATGTAGATGGTCGCCGTCTGCCGAAGGCTTTCGACGCCAAGCCTGCGGCGCGCCTTCGGATCCAATTCGGGGTACGCAAATTCAAGATTTCGGCACGTACTTTTCTGCATACGGGTCCGTCCAACCCATATCAACTCACCGAGACGACGACCGAGCCACCGGACGAGTCCAAGGGGCAACCACGATAGGACGCGGATCCACGCCATAACGATCCGGTTCACGATCACGTCTCGATTTCGACCAATGGGAAGCCGCACAACCGCGTTATTCTATTGAAAACCAGCCAAGTGTACCGAAGAGATCTCGATTCAAATGCTCTATTACAAACTCAAGGATTCTCAATCCGGCATGGAAGTTAATCTCATCGATCATGGCGCTACCGTGACGCGAATCCTCGTGCCGGATCGTCACGGTTCGTTAGCAGACGTCCTTCTGGGTTGTCCTACACCCGAAGATTACTTGGGCCCACATCCACACTTTAATTGCCTGATCGGACGTTACGCCAATCGCATCAGCAACGCCTGTTTTCGACTCGACGATATTTTGTACAAGCTCGATGCCAATATACCTCCCCATCATCTTCATGGCGGGCAACACGGGTTCGGCCTTCGAACGTGGCGTAGCGAACCCATCGATCAAGGCGTCCGATTCACGCTCATCAGCCCCGATGGCGAGGGTGGCTACCCAGGCGAACTAAATGTGGCCGCCGAGTACATCTTGGATGGCACAACCTTGAGTCTTCGTTTTTCAGCCACCACCACACGACCGACACCCGTTAACCTTTCTTCTCACCACTACTACAACTTAAGCGGTGTCCAAGGTAGCGCGATCGACGATCACCACATTTCTGTCAACGCGGCCAGCTTTCTTCCCGTTTCCACCCAACTCACGCAACTCGGAAGAGTCGAGTCGGTTACCAACACGCCCTTTGATCTACGAAATACCGTGCGTCTTGGGAATCGTCTTGAAAGTACACATGAGCAAGTGCAAGCGGTCGGCGGGTTTGACCACGCCTTCGTCATCACGGGCCGTGGATTGAGACAGGCGGCCAAGATCGAACACCCCTATTCACGCCGTTCTTTGACTAAAAGGCTATCACATATAAACATC
>CAXDSX010000091.1:0-9295 GCA_963992075.1 uncultured Pseudomonadales bacterium
CCTTTTTTTTTCAAGCAGAAGCCGGCATACGAGCTCAGCCTCGGTCTCGTGGGCTCGGAGATGTGTATAAGAGACAGGCCCAACCGCCACACGTAACGCGTCCCATGACCATAAAGAATTCATCTTAAGTATTATCTATAGTTAATTGTTTTATAACGATATAAATTTAAAAACTTGGGATTAACAGCATCGAGATTAAAATGGGTTGTACCCGAACAGTTGAGCACACGCCATCACGAGCCTCAACCATGCTTTCTATTTCTTGGTGAAGCTTAGAGAATCCGTCATCCAAACAAGCGCAATACGGATCGATGACGACAAACCAGCCTATCCGAAATTTTTTTGCGGCGATTGGTCGAGCATTTTCGTTCGCACGAGTTGCCATCGCCAATACCATCATTGCGTTCATCTTCCTTGTCGTACTGATCAGCTTCGTATCCGCGCCCGGTACGCCACGCGTCATGGATGGAACCGCCCTCATCCTCGCTCCAACCGGAACACTAGTTGAAGCGCGGGGGCAGCTTGATCCCGTCGACACCTTGATGGGGTTAGGTATCAACCAACAGACGGTCGTCCACGATCTCATCGAAGCCATTGAGACCGCTGCGGATGACGAGCGTGTCGCCCTACTCCTCTTGGAACTTTCCGACATGTCGTCGGCGAGTTTGACCCACCTACACAATATTGGCGACGCGCTGCAGGCTTTTCGTGAAACAAGCGGCAAACCCGTGATCGCGTCGGGCACGTTCTTTAGCCAGGGCCAGTACTTTCTCGCAAGCTTTGTCGATGAGATCTACATGCATCCACTGGGTGAACTCATGCTGACGGGCATGAGCACCTATCAGCCATACTTCCGAGACTTGCTGGATCGATTCAAGGTCAAAGTCCACGTCTTCAGAGCCGGCGAGTACAAAGCCGCCGTCGAGCCATACACAAGGTCCGATATGTCGGCAGAGGCTAAAGAAGCCAATCGCACGATGATGGACCAACTTTGGTCACGTTATCTCGAGACGATCGCCTCGAACCGCGAACTTTCGTCAGACGCTATACGTGCATACTCGAACACGTTCGACGAATTGCTAGCATCCGAGTCCGGTGACATGGCACGCGTCGCGTTAAACCAAGGTCTCATCGATGAGCTCATTACCCTTGATGCCTTCATCGAACAACTCCGACAACGCGTCGGCGAGCACGAAGATACGTTCAAACAAATCGATGCTGAAAGTTACCTACTCGCTAGCCGTCGACCTCAGCTCCCTAGCCAAAAGCCAGCCATTGGGGTACTCACGGCAACCGGCACGATTCTGATGGGGGATCAGCCACCCGGAACCATTGGGGCCCTGAGCACCCGCAACTTAATTCAAGACGTCCGTAAAGACGAACAAATTAAAGCTCTCGTTCTCCGTGTTGATTCGCCCGGGGGTAGCGCGCTGGCCTCGGAATTGATCCGAGAAGAGCTTGAACAACTCCAATCCTCAGGGATCCCCGTGGTGGTGTCCATGGCCAGTACTGCGGCATCCGGAGGTTATTGGATCGCGGCAACGGCCGATCAGATCTGGGCGTCGCCGAGCACGATCACTGGCTCCATCGGGGTGTACGGTATCGTCCCCGAGATCGAAGAAACGCTTGCGACCATCGGCATCACCCGCGACGGTATTGGCACAACCCCAATGAGCGGTTCCATGGATCTCGCCGGAAGCCTCGACCAAGGGACACAAAATGTTCTGCAGTCCTCAGTTGATTTTATTTATCAAACGTTTCTTGGTCTGGTGGCCCAAGGTCGCGATATGGATGTCGAGGCCGTTGACGCCATTGGTCAAGGTCGAATATGGACCGGTCAAGACGCCCTCGAACTCGGCTTAGTCGACAAACTCGGTGACCTAGAAGATTCTATTCAAGCCGCCGCTGAATTGGCCGAACTTAGTGATTACGAGATCAAGTTTCTTTCCACATCCCTCTCGCCGCAGGAGCAATTCATCAATCAGCTGATTGACAACTTTGGCCTCACCGGGGTTCTTTCGAATAGCAGCTGGTTGTCCATGTTCAACAGCGTCTCTTCCAACACCGCTTTAACCGACTTGCAGCGGTTAATCTCGTTTGACGATCCAAAACGCATCTACGCCATTTGTGCGACGTGTCGGTCAGTCACGCTACTTTGAAGTGAAGCTGGAATAACAACTGCTAGGGATCATCGGAGTGAACGGTCACGCTCTGCCAATAATCCTCGATCGAACTTTTCATTTCTTTACGTAACAACACAATGCCAAATAAGTTAGGTAATGCCATCAGCGCGAGTGTCACGGCACTGATCAACCAAACGAGTGCCGTGTCCACAATCGCTGCGACGAAAAAACTTCCCACATAAACAACGCGGTACGGCGTCACCGACTTAGCCCCGAAGAGATAGGTCATGGCACGATCACCGTAGTAGGACCAGGCGATAGCCGTCGAAAACGCGAACAGCACCAACCCAACACTCACAATATATTGGCCGAAGTCGCCCAAGAAACTGCGTTTGAAAGCCTCCGTCGTGAGAGGCACCGAGTGCAACAACGATTTCCCACGAAGGTTAAAGTCGCCTTGCAATTTACCGGCAATCACCTCGGCATCACCCGTATAAGGCGTTCCAGCCGACTCGACCACAACGTCCAACGCGATGGAACGGTTATGCAATATCGTGCTTGGTGGGCTGACAATGCGTCCGTCCGAGACCGATAACGTCGCGTTTAAGGCCTGCACAGGATCATCCTTCGGTGGACTTAAATCGAGATGCCGGAAGAGCAAGGCCACGTGCTCGGGGTTTGTTTCTTGATAAACGCCTTCGACAAATTCCGTATCGAAACGCTGGAAATCGTTTTCAAATTTCTCCATCCACACGCCGGACGAAAGAATGACAAGTCCCGTCAATGTGCAAATGATGAGCGTGTCAATAAACGGCTCCAATAGAGACACCATTCCTTCCGATGCCGGCTCATCGGCTCGCGCTGCAGCATGCGCGATCGGGGCCGACCCCTGACCCGCCTCATTGGAGAATAAGCCGCGATTCACGCCTTTATTAAATGCGTAGGCAAAACTCGCCCCGAGAAATCCTCCCGCGGCCGCACTGCCCGTAAATGCAGATTGAAAGACGGCCAGAAAGGACGGCACCACGTGTTCAATATTGGAAACGATCACTGCAAACGCGCCGATCGCGTATAGACCTCCCATAAAAGGGACGATCTTCGATGTCACCGCGGCGATGCGCCGGATACCACCGATAATAACGGCGCCAAGAAGTACAGCCAGCACCATACCCGTCATCCATGTCGGGATACCAAACGTCGCTTCGACGCCGGAAGCAAGACTATTGCTCTGCGGGAGATTTCCAGAACCCAACGCACTGATGACCGTAAACACGGCAAATGCGATGGCAAGCCACTTCATGTGCAAGCCTCGCTCCATGTAATACATGGGGCCTCCAGCAATCTGGCCCTTTTCATCCTTGATTCGATACTTGTGGGAAATCGTGACTTCGACAAACTTAGTCGTCATGCCGAGAAAAGCGGTCGCCCACATCCAAAAAAGCGCCGCGGGACCACCAAGATAGATGGCAAATGCAACGCCACCAATATTGCCCGTGCCAACGGTACCCGATAGCGCCGTTGTCAGTGCCTGGAAATGGCTGGTATCGCCCTCCGCCTCGGCCCGGGTTTTCCGCCCTAAGAGAATGCGCCAGGCCTCACCGAAGTACCTTATCTGCGGAAATCCTAGATAAAGCGTAAAAAACAAACCCACACCAAGAAGCACGAATGGAAAATAGGGCGCCGCACCAAGCAGGTTATCGAGCAACTCTAGAATGTTTTCGACGGCGTTCACGGATTGAGGGTTACCGCGCGCATGACGCCATAAAGCTCATTCTGATCCATCACGCCGTGGATCCCGTTTGCACCGGGTCCTCGAGCATACGCCGCCACATCCTCGCCCGCATGGGTCTCGATCATCATCGGAATCGCAGCAGCCTGCCGATAATCAATGGCGGTCGGATCGGCGTCTTTCGCCGGTCCACCGCCCAACGCCCCCGGTCCATTGGCGTATCCCAACGTCGTGTAGGCATTTCCCGCCAGATCGAGTTGAGGCTTACCTTGAGCATCGGCGGCAAATCCAAGGATTGGATTCCCCCTTGCCGGGTAACCGCTCATGGTCAAGGTATGACTGTGATCGGCGGTCACAATAATGAGCGTATCGTTCGAATCCGTCGCGTCCACCGCGGCTTGGACCGCGTCGGAAAAAGCCACCGTGTCAACCAGCGCGCGATAGGCGTTGCCCGCGTGGTGTGCGTGATCAATGCGACCACCTTCCACCATCAAAAAGTAACCTTGCGTCCCCTCCAAACGTTTTAGTGCAAAGTTAACCATCTCCGCTAACGACGGTTCGCCGCCCGTGTCCGCCAACCGGTCGGCTTCAAACTGCATGTGTGAGGGCTCAAACAACCCGATTACCTGGCCACTTTCAGGTAATGAATTAAGTTCACTCCGGTTCCAAACGTAATGCCGGTCGCTTCGACCCTGCAGCCATTCACTAATGAGATTACGTTGGTCACCCCGGACCCCCGTACTATCCGGTTGTTCTGGATCTGATTCACTACCCGGGAAAAACACACTGCGACCACCACCAAGGACCACATCAATTCCATCACCATGCTCGAACTCGACCAATTGCCTCGCGATGTCTCTGCAACGATCGCGGTCCGACTCCGGGACCGCACGATCCGCTTCCCAATTGCGTTCCGGCGAGTGGGCATACGTGGCCGCTGGCGTCGCATGGGTAATTCGTGCCGTCGAAATGATGCCCGTTCGATAACCCTTATCTTCGAGTTCTTCAAGCAACGTGGGTAACGCGTAGTCAAGCGCAGCTTCACAGTCATTGCGCTTTGCTTCCGGACCCACACTGATCGCACCGACTCGCGCCTTGACGCCCGTCATGATCGCCGTCATGGTCCCCGCCGAATCCGAAACTTGACCGTCAACGTTGTACGTCTTGACGAGCGCTACGTGTGGAAATTCTTCAAAGCTGAGAAAATTCTCTTCCCCATTTTCACCTCGCGATTGACCCTCAAAAATCCGAGCAGCGGTGACCGTGGAAACCCCCATGCCATCGCCTAGAAATAAGATGACGTTTTTCCCCGATTCGGATCGAGTGTCGACGCAACCGGTGACGCCAACCACCATCGCCAAACAAGCAAACAAGCTACGACTCAAATACATCATCTAACAGACTCCCTCATGGTGACGAATTCCTCGGCCGCGGTGGGGTGGATGCCAATCGTTCGATCGAAATCGGCCTTGGTTGCACCCGCGGTAATCGCGACCGAAAGGCCCTGAATAATTTCTCCTGCGTCGGCGCCCACCATGTGGGCCGCGATAACTCGATCCGTCGACGCATCCACCAAGAGCTTCATCAACGACCTCTCGTTACGCCCAGACAGCGTGTGTTTCATGGGTCGAAAACTCGATTCGTAGACGTCGATGGACGAATACTTTAACCGAGCCTCTTCTTCAGTAGGACCCACCGTACCGATGTTCGGTTGGCAAAAAACAGCAGTCGCGATGTTCGCGTACTCCACACGTCGAGATTCGCTAGCGAAAAGGTTGTAGGCAATGCACATGCCCTCGGCGATGGCGACCGGTGTCAATTGATGACGATCAATCACATCGCCGATGGCGTAGATATTGGGCACCGACGAACGAAAAGCGGCATCGACTTCAATGGCACCGTTTACATCCGTCTTCACGCCAGCAGACTCGAGCCCAAGATTATGGGTCAAGGGAGCACGCCCCGTTGCACACAAGACAAGGTCTGCATCGATTTGATTGCCATCCTGGAGCCGAACAATCCGTCTATCGCCAATGGCCTCAACTTCCTCGAGGTGGGCGTCAAACCGAACGTCAATACCTTTTTCCAGCAGTTCGTGGTGTACGAATTCTCGTATACCGACATCGAAACCGCGCAGAAACAGCGGCCCACGATAGAGAAGCGTGGTCTCTGCCCCCAATCCATTGAATATCCCAGCGAACTCCACCGCGATGTAGCCACCTCCAACAATGACCACCTTGTCTGGAAATTCGTCGAGATAAAACGCCTCGTTGGAAGAAACCACGTGCTCGCTTCCTTTAAACGTGGGAATGACGGGCCAAGAACCGGTTGCAATCAAAATGTGTTCGGCCGTCTTAGTACCACCCACAAATTCGACAGTGTGCGCGTCGGTCAGACGCGCATGCTCCTCGATAATTTCAACCCCAGGTCCTTCCAGAAGATCGCGGTAGATCCCATTCAAACGTTCAATTTCTCGCGTTTTGTTGTCTCGCAAGGTCGACCATTCAAATTCCGAACCCTTTTGCGTCCACCCGTACGCCTCGGCATCGGCAAAATCCTCCGAAAAATGAGCGCCGTACACAAAGAGTTTTTTCGGTACGCAGCCCACGTTGACACATGTACCTCCGAGGTAGCGTTCTTCAGCAATCGCCACGCGAGCGCCTAGAGCTGCCGACATCCGAGCTGCGCGAACACCCCCCGATCCCGCGCCAATCACAAATAGGTCGTAATCAAACGCCATCTACTTCAATCCACACGATTCAAACCAGACTAATCCAACCTTACCCGTCTTGCATAGGTCGAAGCTTCCGTCCACCTCAATCCAACCGCTGAAGGTACAATGCGGCACTATGAATGGCGCGGACAGTTTGCTGGAAACGTTGGTGCGAGCCGACGTGGACGTCTGTTTTACTAATCCCGGTACCTCCGAAATGCACTTCGTCGCGGCACTTGATCAACAAGACGGTATGCGCGGAATCCTGGGGTTGTTCGAGGGCGTCGTCACCGGAGCGGCCGATGGCTATGCACGTATGGCCGGAAAGCCGGCTTGTACCTTGCTACATCTCGGACCTGGACTAGCGAACGGCCTTGCTAATTTACATAACGCCCGCAGGGCGCGCGCTCCCGTCGTCAATATCGTCGGCGACCACGCGACCTACCATCGTTCCTTGGATGCGCCGTTAACCTCGAATATCGAAGGGTTCGCCTCACCCGTCTCCGGCTGGATTCGAGTCAGCGAAGACGCGCAAGAAGTTGCCGCCGACACCGCCAAAGCGGTTCAGGCTTCCTTTGGTCCACCAGGCCAAGTCGCCACCCTAATTCTCCCTGCGGATACGGCTTGGAATGATGCGACCAGTTCCGCTGAGCCCTTACCGAGAGTTAAACCCACCCTAGCCTCAGGAGAAGCCGTCAAATCCGCGGGAGCAGTCCTTACCTCAGGACGACGCTGTGCGTTGCTGCTAAACGGTGCGGCCACGACCGCGCAAGGTCTCGAGAGCGCAGGACGTATAGCTCGGAAAACAGGAGCCATACTTCTGGGCGACACCTTCTTGACACGAGTCAGCCGAGGCGCAGGCCGCGTGGATTTGACGCGCATACCGTATTTCGCTGAACAGGCTGAAGAAGTACTCGCCGGCATTGACTGCCTAATCTTGGTCGGGACGAAAGCCCCAGTGACCTTCTTTGCTTACCCTGGGAAGCCAAGCGAACTCACCCCCAAAGACTGTACCGTCGTTCCTCTCGCCGCACCCGACGAAGACGTCCTCGGATCCCTGGATGCTTTGGAACAGGAAATCGGATCCACAACAGTGAAACCAGTGGTTCAAGAAAGATCTCGAGTCGATTTGCCCAACGGAGCGCTTACGCCGGAAACCATTGCCCGAAGTATTGCTGCACAAATGCCGGACAACGCCGTTGTGATCAATGAAGCCGCGACCTCGGGATTTGCCATACCCACGTTTACAGCAAATGCGGCTCCTCATGAATGGTTGGATCTGACAGGTGGTGCCATTGGCATTGGGCTGCCGTTAGCAACCGGTGCCGCCGTTGCCTGCCCAGACCGTAAAGTGATTGCGCTCGAAGCCGACGGTAGTGGCATGTATACCGTTCAAGCACTTTGGACACATGCACGAGAATCCCTCGATATCACCACCGTGGTGTTTTCAAACCGTAAATACGCGATTCTGCAAGTTGAGTTCATGCGCGTTGGCGCACACAATCCTGGCCCCAAAGCCATGAGCATGTTGGAACTGACCCACCCAGACCTGAATTGGGTCGAGCTTGCTGCGGGCATGGGCGTTCCAGGGACCCAAGCAACGACCACCGACGAATTCAACAAGGCGCTTAAAGAGGGCCTCCATAGCGAGGGCCCGTATCTCATCGAGGCCGTGGTTTAAAACCACTTTCCACAGCTCGGCGCTTAATTGAGAACCCTGATGGTGGCTGAAGAAAAAACCGATAGACGTCAAATCGGGCCCACCTACCCTAGGGATATCTGCCCACAAAAATTTTCCCTGATTAACAGTTGATACTGTATATAAATCCAGTTAATCTGATCGGCCCTGTATAAATATACAGTACTTTTATGTCCAACGTAGAACCACTCCTCAACCAAGGAACCCTCTGGCGAGCGCGCGAATTAACTGCTCCCAAAGAAACCTCCATGGCCACAGGCATACCCACCGGATTTGAGCACCTTGATGCTCTACTCCATGACGGCGGTTGGCCCAGAGCCTCTCTGGTAGAGATTCTCTCCAAGAGCCCCGGCAGCGGTGAATTACGTCTCATTACCAACGGACTCGCCAATCTTAGTCACCAGGAATCACGCTGGGTTGCGTGGATTAATCCACCCCATGTGCCCTACGCACCCGCCTTATTAGGAGCAGGCGTCGATATCGACAAAGTACTTCTGATTCATCCTCGCAACCATAAAGAAGCCCTCTGGTCACTAGAGCAGACGCTACGATCCGGTTCCTGTTCTGCCGTGCTTGCATGGCTAAATGAGACCGATCTAAAACTGCCTGAATTACGCCGAATACAGTTGAACGCAAGGCTGGGGAAAACCTGGGTCACGCTATTCCGACCACCCGCTGCATCTCGAATTCCTTCCCCAGCTGCATTGCGACTCAGCGTCAACATCAAGACGGCCGACGAATTACAGCTCAACATCATCAAACGTCATGGCGGCTGGGCGATGAAGGATATTGCCATTCAGCTGGATCAAGCTCCCGCAACCCACAATCTCGATATATTCGAACAACAACTTAGGTCATGGCGCGATCGCCGAGCCGTGTCTGGACTACCCCAGACACGATACCGGGAAACTGGAGCAGTAATAGGAGCATCACCACAACATCACTCTCCCCAACTTCTGTCTCTTATACACATCTCCGAGCCCACGAGACCGAGGCTGATCTCGTATGGCGTCTTCTGCTTGAAAAAAAAA
>CAXDSX010000092.1:0-9055 GCA_963992075.1 uncultured Pseudomonadales bacterium
TTAATGATACGGCGACCACCGAGATCTACACCTCTCTATTCGTCGGCAGCGTCAGATGTGTATAAGAGACAGTGGAAGTTCATGGCACCGATGCCAGCATTTTGTGGTGCTTCACGAAAATTGAATTCGCTAAAGCGCACGTGCTTTTCTCCGCCGAATATACGGGTGACGGTTGGAAAAGAAGCGGGATGTTTGGTGTAGGGATCGAGCTCGGGATAATCGAGTAAGGGTTGGGAAAAGATCAGCCCCTGTTGCTGGTGATGCGGCTTTCGATTTTTCTTGAGCCCCCATGAATAGGGTCGCTCGTTCTGCGTTCGATCGTAAAACTCATTGAGGTGATCAATTTCATGCTGATCGAGGCACGCGCCTAAAACCACGTATCCATGGGTCGTAAAGAAACTGTTCGCCTGCTCGATCCCGGTGATTGGATCAAACGTAGTTAAAGAGTCTTGGTCGATCCTGCCGAATCCTTGCGACGCTGCTTTATCATCGCCAGACAGGTTCTGTTGTTGCTTCAACATTCCGGAATCTCTCCCGATGCGATAACGATAGATGTCTCGAAAAACCTGTGCGTAGGATACAGCTCATCCCCCCATTTGCGTTAGGATACGCGCGGAATTGATGAGCACCCGAATGCACTTTCTTGGCAAGAACGTCCTCCTCGGTCTGGTATTGGTTGCAGTACACTCGGATGCGTCTTTTTTTTCCGAATGCGGGTTCAATGCTGCCCATAAGGAACCCAACTACCGACCCCACTCCGCTCTACTTAAGGACCCTCCCCGGTACCCGCGAGAAGCGCTAAAACGCGGTACGGAGGGATTTGTGCTGGTTGAATTTACTGTCACCGAGGAAGGGAGCGTTGCTGATGCGACGGTGATTGAGTCGGCACTAAGTGCGAATAGCGATGGCATGCGTGACGATTTCGAGCGAGCTGCGCTCGGATCGGTGAACCAGTATCGGTTTGTTCCGGCAACGAAGGCAGGGCATCCGATATCCACGTTTGGGGTGAGGGATCGTGTTAAATGGTTCATGACGCCACATGACCCGATGTCTTTTCGAAGTGACAACGTCCGGTTGAAGATTGCCGATTGGCAAATGCGCGGTGAATTTGAGAAAGCCATTCGCTACTTGAATCGCCGATTTACGAGATCGAGAAACGACGTAGATCGCGCTGGGTATTTGTATCTGCGAGCTCAAACCGAAGACAAGATGGGGCTTATTTATCAAGCCATCCAGACGGTACGCCAGAGCCAGGCTTT
This sequence comes from uncultured Pseudomonadales bacterium, assembly GCA_963992075.1. Lineage (GTDB taxonomy): Bacteria > Pseudomonadota > Gammaproteobacteria > Pseudomonadales > Azotimanducaceae > UBA11889. The sequence continues at coordinate 1,260 of CAXDSX010000092.1, forward strand.
GTATGAACCTGTCCGTGGTGATCTTGCCGCACGAAAACTCCGATATTTAGCGGGAGGTTTGCTTGGCTCGTTATACGCCGAAAAGGAACTTTGGTCACAGAGCATGATCGAACGTAAACATGCGTTGGCCGCTTTGCTATCGTCGCAAGCGCCACGTTCCGCAAGTCTGGTGTACAACGCCTACGCAGACTTGGGCATTGCAGCGATCCAAAACAAGGACTGGTGCACGGCGCACATTAGCTTGTCGAAGGCTATCCAGCTCAGCAAACGGTACGGTCGCACGCCTCGAGAATTGTGGCTTCAGGCCTATCAAATTGCGTGGGATGAATGGTCAAAGATCGATGAAGACGCGGAGACGTTTAATGCCGAAACGAAAATCGTACGGCGGATTCGCCCGCTCTTTTATCTCACGCCACAAGCGTTAGCTGAATCGCAGATCCTTATTGACGAGAACAAACTCGATGACGCGATCGATGTGCTCAATAATGCACTCGAAATCCGTGAGAGGATTTACGACGGTGGTTTCGATGGGCCCAGTTATCGGTCGCATGACCTTGCTCAAATACACGACCGACTGGGGCGTGCGGCTGCAATTAAGGGCAATGCTTTACAAGCCATAGAGCATTTCCATGTCGTCGTTGCACAGGACGACAATATTCCAGAAGCCCTTGAATCGGTGGCGTTGTACAGCCTCGCTGAACTCTATCGGCGGTCAGGACGATTTGAACGAGCACTTGGTGTCATTGAACGAGGTATGGGCATTGACTATGACGGGTCGCTTCCAACACCAAGGCGGGATTCATGGACGGGCGATTGGTCGGCACTTAAGGAACAAGTGCTTAACCAGGGTGGTAAAGCCCTGTTGAACTAGCGGAAGCAGCATGCGAAAACCCAGTGTCGTTTTTGAAATGCCAGATCTCACGAGGCCCGATGAAGTGGTTTCGGCAGCCGAGAGAGACTTCTTTTGTGAACATGGATTCCTTGTAAAAAGAAGGCTTCTTGATCCCGGCAAACTCGAGCCTGCGCTCGATCGAATATGGACTCATTTGCTCGCCAAGGTCCCGGTGAAAACGGGTTCGACATGGGCGTTATCGCGCGATGATACGCGCACGTGGAAAGATCCCCAGTGGGCCGAAATGCCTCCACATCCGGTTCATGGACCGTTTCAAGGGCGGCACCCGATTGAGTACATGCGTCGGGTCGTCAAGCTTCACGATCTGGGTAATAAAGAATTCATATTAGATCTTTTGCCTAATGACCCTAGCGTACGAAGAGTTGCGGAATCCCTTCTAAGTCGCGATTTGCGAGTTAGTACTCGGATCCGCGGCGTCTATATCGTTTTCCCGAGCGAGACGGAACCTGAGGGCGGAATAGAAGATCAAGCGCGCTTCCTCGGTCCGCACACCGATCAGGTATGTCAGCAGCTGAACGCGTGTGGATACCTCGATGATGTTAATCCACGCAACGGAGGATTCACGGTCTACCCTGGAAGCCACAAACGCATGTTTCGAGCGCATCGATACGAAGCGAACTGGTCTCCACTTAAGTCGTTTCGAGACACGTTGAACGAGGTGGCAGAAACGATCGAGCCGTACGAGATCGTGGCCGAGAAAGGCAGTGTCGTCTTTTGGCACGGTCGCGCCGTCCATTCTGTTGGAATTCATCTCGGTGCCGATATCCGATGGGCATTGTTTGCCGACTTCACTCAAAATCGTCCAGTCTTGACGGACGATGAACACAAAGATGTTGATCAATACGAATGGTTTAAGGACGCCAAGCTATTTCGATCGGACACACCGGTGGGTGAAGACATGTGGCGGAGTTGGCGTTTGGGGGATTGAAAGGTCGCGTTAACGATCAGATGGTTCGTAGGGCCATTTCCACCGGACGGCAATTGCGTGGATCCGGCGATTACCATTTAATGAGATTTTCCGAGGTTATTTGATGGCAGCAATATCTCCAAAAGACGGTCCCGCGGCCGTGACAGGATGCTCTGGATTTACTGGCGGGCATATGGTTCGGGAGTTGGTTCATCATGGCTACCAGGTTAGGGCCTGTATCCGAGACGCGAGCTCGTGGCGCGGTAAGGATTGTCTAGAGTATCTAGACCGCTTGGCCAACGTGGACGTTGTTGATGGATGCGATTTATTTACTCATGGCTCGTATAACGATGCCTTCAAGGGATGCGCGGGCGTGTTTCATGTGGCAGCTGTGCTTGGTAATTCGGCGGACGGGAAATCTCAACCGCTAGGAAGCGGCGACGTAGCCCAGGACGTCTACGACGGGGGCATGGTCGGTACCCGAAACGTTGTTGACGCGATTAACGCCAGTGAGTCGGTTAGGCGCGTGGTTTACACTAGCTCGATGGCCGCCGTCTCAGGTGCTAAGGGTGCGTCGCTACCGAATGGTTACGAGTGGACGGAAACCGATTGGGCCTCCGATGACGTTAATCCAGACCACTGGGACCATCCCAGAAATGCTTACGCTAAGAGTAAGGTCGATACGGAGCACTTTATTAACGCAGCCGCCGATGCGAGCGATGGCATTTGGGATGCCATTACCATGATGCCGGCCATGATCTGTGGGCCGATTTTGTTTAAGGCTCAGGTGGGGCAATGGATCGAACAGATTGGTCGTCTTGCTGGGGCTCTCGAGCCTTCTTGGCCCTCCAAATACGATATGTACTACAACATCATCGACGTGAGGGATCTAGTTAAAGCGCATCGTCTCGCTGCGGAGTCAGCCGTTGACCACAAAAGCTCTCATGGTGGTAATCGATATGTAATGCATGGTAGCGGTGGCCGTTCTGCGCTTCGGTTTGGCACGGAAGTCAGCGCTGTGATCAGCGAGCACTTCCCATCGTTTAAATTGGGCGAACCCGCGACTGTCACCAGTCAGGGCAAGACGATTACGGTGGAGTCGAAGCACTTGAACGATTGCAAAAAGGCCAAAGCGATACTTGGCGCGACGATCCGACCTGTCGAGGACACCATCCGGGACGTGGTCGAAACTTCGGTTGAACTCGGCATTATTACGCCGCAGTTGATCACCTAAGGACTCTGTGTCGATCGGAAGAAAATTCGCCGGAGTCTTCGGGTTGGTTAAGGATCAAGTGGCGGTTTCGGACTATTCTTCCTTCGGCAGTTCTTTTATGTAGAGGTCTTGTTTCGAGTACGGTATTTCTATGCCCTCGCGCCCAAACGCTTTGTAAATCTCGACAAAAAGATCGTGAGAGATGGATCCTTTGTATTGGGGATCCTCAATCCAGACAAGCAGTTCAAAATCGAGACTGGAAGCACCGAAGGCTCGCATTCGAACCATGGGCTGCGGTTGGTCACAAACCGAGGCATGCGATTCAGCAATAGCCTGGACGACGTCGGACACTTGATCGACATCGGAACCGTATGCGACTCCGAAGGCGATGGGTACTCGAATTTTTAGGTAGGGCCCCCCGCTCTCATTGACGATCTTGGCACTCGCGATGACCCCATTGGGGATCGTTATTTCGACATCGTCTCGCGTGAGTAACCTGGTGCTACGTAGTCCGATTCGCGAGACCAATCCTCGTTCACCGGTGTCGAGGGTGATGTAGTCACCAATCCGGTATGGGGCGTCAGCGACGATGAAAAAACCCGAAAATACGTTCGCCAGGGTGTCTTGTGCTGCGAAACCGATGGCAATCCCCACAATACCTGCCGACGCAAGCCAACCGAGCGGGTTGATGCCCCATATGAGTAAAAGCAAGTAACTTCCGACGAGAATAGTTAGGATTTTCGCGGTTAGATCGAACAGCGGTTTTGTGCGTATTTCGATCAAGCTAAACCGGTCGAGCTGCTCTAATGAGTCGAGCAAGACGGTGGATATCAAGATCGATGCCCGCATCCAGCTTCCGATGATCACCGACAACAAAATGTTGACAATTAATTGCTTGCCGAAAGGAAGAGGAGCCGCATTTGCTGCTAACGTAAAACCGAAATACAAGACGGACGTAAAAGCTGGTTTGCGTATGTATTGGAGGACGTCATCGTCGAGCAGTGAGTCGGTCATCGACGCTAACCGGCCTAAGCCCCAGAAAATCACGCCGCGTAGAACAACGGCTAAAACATAAAACGTGACCGCAATAACGAGAGACGCAAGAAAAGGCGTTGCCAGTACGAGTTCCCAAACCGGTATGAAACCTTCGGGCAACCAATCAATGACGCTTGGCAAGTCTTCCGATAGCGGCACGATACCGACGTTCTCTGGCTCGTTGGTTGTGGCGAGGTTCGTGTCGGTCACAATTCTGTCTCCGTATACCCCTTGCAAACATTGCACCTGCGTTCCGACATTGCAACGCATGGTTTGACCAGCGATTCGATTGCGACCAAGAACGAACCATTCCATTCGGCAGAGTTCGTTGTCGCTTTGCGGAACTCAATCGATTCCTTTTGCCCCACTATAATTGTGGAAGCTAAGCGTTCTTTCGTAGGAGTAAACGATGCCTCTAGATGTCGAAGCCTTTATTGCTCATGGACTCGATCGCCTACCTGAAAACGAGAGTCTACCCAAACCTAGGACATCGTCATCCGCTGCGATCGACGATAACCAATACAATCCTTGTGCCGAGGCATCGCCCCGATCGATACCTCGAGGAACGGTAAAAAAAATCCGTGATTGGCGTGGATCTGGAATTTTTCCGAGCACCACGCGTGATATATGGATATACACGCCGCCACAATTTGATCCTCATAAGACGCAACCTGCCCTGGCGTTATTTAACGATGGTGCCGGGTATGTTCACCGGGCTGGCTCGGTCCGCGCGCCCGCCGTATTCGACACTTTGATTCATACAAAAGAACTTCCGCCCATTGTGGGGATCTTCGTGAATCCTGGGACGCCGGATGAGCCTGTCTCTGAAGGAAGTTATCCAGACCGAGGTCGGTCGTATGAATACGATTCCATAACGCCGCGTTACCTCAACTTCGTCAACGACGAACTGATTCCAATGGTCGAATCGAAGCTGGAGTGTGAATTATCTCCGAATCCCGGCAAACGCCTTATATGTGGAATGTCGAGCGGTGGCATATGTGCGTTTAATGCCGCTTGGCACGATCCTTCGGCGTTTGGGTTGGTGCTGAGTCACTGCGGTTCCTACACCAACATACGTGGAGGCCATAACTACCCCTATTTGGTCAGGACGAGCGTGAAAAAACCGCTACGAGTGTTTCTCCAGAGTGGTAAGCACGATCTCGATAATTGGCTAGGCAATTGGCCGTTAGCAAATCAACAAATGGGCAGTGCTCTTGAGTTCGCAGACTACGAGCACCGATTCGTGTTTGGCGAGGGTATGCATTCGTTGCGTCACGCCGGCGCAATCTTCGCGGACTCGCTCCGCTGGTTATTTGCGACTGGGTAACGCGCTTCGTTTATTGACCTTGAAGACGAGTTTGAATTGCCGCCTGGCATTGCTTCGAAAAATTCGTGTAGTTGTCTTGGACACACTGCATCACCGCGCCTCGATCGCCGGTGCCAAAAGAATCGGAACAATGGTTTCTAATGTCTTCCATGCAAGGGTTTTCGCTCGCAGAGCCAGCAGGCTGGTCACTGGCTATTTTTGTTTTTGCACTCGAGGCGTCCGCGTCCGTTTCTGATAGTGGTTTAGCATCGTCTTCGATTGTTTCCGATGCGCCTTCATGGTGTGCAGCAAAGCCCCCTGCCGCAAGTAAGATCAGGCATGCCCCAGCGATCCAAGTTGAACCCGTTTTCATCATCGAGTTGCTTCCTTTTGATTTCGTTTAGCTGATCAGATCGGTGTGTCAAGCGCAAGCGCATGATTTTCATGAAGAGCTTGCTACGAGCTTAATTCCCCATAGGAACATCGACGCGTGCTGTTCGAATTGTCGGTCGGCCCTCGGACACGTCCGTCCAAGCAAAGAGAAGTCTGTCCCCAACGCGACTCATTTGTGGAAAGCCTGCATTTCGCCGAGTGCTGATGCTTGTGACTTTCTGCAATGGACCAAGCGATCCAGTTCTTGAAACTGTTCGCCATAAGAGCAATCCCCCATTGGAGTCGTTTTTACCGATCCAACTCACCACCGCATACCCATTGTCGAGAAAGTCGATATCAACTCTGCCTACCGGAAGCTCTGCGTCGATTGTCACGGGCGTCTTGAATGAGCTGCCGCCATTGTCGGAACGCGCCATGAGGACGCGTGGTCTGGAGTTCGCTTCGGAATACCAGGCGACGACAACGGCGCCATTGCGCGCTGCAATCGCCGGTCCGTTGACGGGACAACCTCCGATCCGCCAATTGTCCCGAAAAATCGAGCGTCCTGTCTCCCAGCGTCCCCCCAGCAGCCGGGAAACATAAATATCTCGGATCTCATCGGAACTTCTGTCGCGATAGACCAATATGGGGCCAGCTTCGGCGACGGCGACGTCGGTTTGGCAGCAGTCGCAAACGAGGTCATCGATAAGCTCGGATGTTTGAAAGGACTTTCCTTTAACAGCGATGGAGGATCGGAGCGTCATACCACCCGCGTTCTTATCGCCAGAGCCATGGTGTCCGCCAATCATTTCGCGGCCGTCTAGCCAAACCGCAATAATTTCATCGTGGTACGGCACTATGCTCGCAAATCCGTGTTCGGTTGGCGTACCGTCGCGATGAGGTTTTTCCGAGTCAGACCAAGTCATGCCTCCATCGTTGGAGCGAGCGATTTCGACGTCGTACGCAAAGCCACCCGCCGGTTGCCGAACCAACCAATGTGCTGCCCATAGGTTTTGCGAAATCGGAACGACGGAAGGAAAGTCGGCCCAGTTGACGAACCAGTTGGATCCCTTCGCCACCAAGCTTGAAGGCGTCCATTCGTCGCGTTCGAAGGTGCTGTATCGCAGCTCGGTCATCGAGCCATTTGGCTCAAGCCAGCTCAATACCACCGGGCCTTCAAGGCTAGTCGCGAGGTGGGGAGCGGAGCTGCCCGGTTTCGCATCCGTTTGGATCAGTTGCACGTCGACATCGCGCGAATCGATGGGGTTGTCTGAACAGCTGGTGATCGTGATCAAAAACACCAGGCTCCAGAATGGACGCGAGAACGGGTCAATATTTTTCGTTTTTACTCTCACGGTTCGATTTTCTTCCAAAGTAATAACTAAGCATGACCTAAAACTGGTGTCGTTGCGTTTCGCTCGTGTATGGCGTCGTGATGTTGTTTTCTAGCGTACGCGGGTGACTACACCGTATCGTTCTTGTCACTTTGTTATGGTTGTCGGACACGCTGGAGGTAGGTGGTCTTTTATGCCGAGAAAATACATCGTCTACGGTGGTGAACTGAGCTATTTCACGAGAAAGCTTGAGGCAGCGATGGTGTTCTATGGTGCCGAATTCGAATTGCGGTCGAAAACAGGCGAGTCGCGTGAGGAGATTGAGAGCCGCTCGGGCACCCACCAAGTCCCTGTGTTACATACGCCGGAAAACTGGATGATTGCTGATACGACGCCATTGATGACCATGTTAGATGGTCGATTTCCAGATCGGAAAATGTACCCCGACGGCCCCCTCGGCGTACTGGTCCATGTAGTCGAAGAGTACTTTGACGAATGGATTGCACGAACCATGGTGCATTACCGCTGGCATTACGAAGAAAGCGCGCGTTTCGCGTCGCTCAAAATGTCGGGAGGCAACGAGCTTGCCGCGGCTCAGGTGTTGAATTGGGGTCCTCGAGCTTGTCGGGCGACAGGCACCCTGTCTCTTATACACATCTCCGAGCCCACGAGACCGAGGCTGAGATCGTATGCCGTCTTCTGCTTGAAAAAAAAAA
>CAXDSX010000093.1:0-9003 GCA_963992075.1 uncultured Pseudomonadales bacterium
TTCAAGCAGAAGACGGCATACGAGATCAGCCTCGGTCTCGTGGGCTCGGAGATGTGTATAAGAGACAGGCCTTTGACGGTGTAGCCTTGGTCGCACAAGAGTTTGGCCGAGACTGCCGAGTCGACTCCACCCGAAAGACCTACAACGACGGTCGATTTAGGACTCGGATTAGTCAACGCATTCGTTCCAGTGACCACCGGAACGCATTGTACTGGTTAAGTTGCTTATAACGAGAGGGTTGGCTTTAATCCGCGCCACGATGGTTAAACTAACGCACATCGACTCGAGCGGCGACGCGACAATGGTTGACGTGTCTGAGAAGCCTGAGTCAGAACGCGTAGCGACAGCGCAAGCGATTGTCTGCATGAGCGCACATACCATGGATCTTTTGTTTGCAGGCGAACTCCCTAAAGGTGACGTCCTACCAGTCGCTCGTGTCGCCGGTATTCTAGGAGCAAAGAAAACGAGTGAATTGATACCGCTGTGCCATCCTCTCTCGATCACGAAAATTTCGATTGATTTTGAGCGCGTTGATGGAGAAAGACTCCGTGTTCTTTCCCTTTGTAAAGTGACCGGGCAAACGGGTGTCGAGATGGAGGCGCTCACGGCTGCTAGCGTCGCGGCATTGACGATTTATGACATGTGTAAAGCAGTCGACCGCGAAATCCGCATTGACAACCTCATGCTTTGTTCGAAGTCTGGCGGAAAGTCTGGGACTTGGATTCGATCTTGAGGGTAACTGTGCGTTTTTTTGCTTCGCTCCGAGAAATAACGTGCATGGACGTGGTTGAAGTTAACTTGCCGCAGGGATCTCGGTCAGACGACGTGAGCGATGCTCTTAAAGATTATTTAAGCTCGGATGCGATTGCCGCGGTCAATGCGGACGAAGTAAAGATAGCGGTAAATCAAGTGATTCTGAGGGCGAACCAGAATTTGAACGAGGGCGATGAAGTGGCTTTTATGCCACCAATCACTGGCGGGTGAGATGTTAGAGGTACGCGTGCAGGAAAGGGATTTTTCTATCGACGAGGAATGGTCCAATTGCCGATCACGTATGGGAGGTGATGCGGGAGCGATCGTCGCCTTCGCGGGCCTCGTCCGCGACCAATTTGAAGATCGTAATGTTCAAGGTTTGGAGCTCGAGCATTACCCCGGAATGACTGAATTGAGTATTCAGAGAGCAGGGGAATATGCGATTAAGCAATGGGCTTTGCTCGACGTGTTGATAATCCATCGAGTGGGGTCATTAAACCCAAGTGATCAAATCGTCTTGGTGATGGTCGGCTCGAAACACCGTCCCGATGCGTTTGCCGCGTGCGAATGCATCATGGATTTCCTTAAAACTGAGGCAGTTTTTTGGAAGAAAGAACGGAGCGCAGAGCAATCAAGGTGGGTTGAATCTACTCAAGATGATCGTGATCGGCGATCGAGCTGGGAGTCGTGACTCGTACCCTTGGTCTATCGGTTGATAATCATGTGGTAGCCTTAGCGTCTGCGTGAATCGATAACTGACTCGGCCAGACCGACCGCCAATCCGGGGCATGGCTAGGTGCGTGGGATTAAAACGGTAGGAAGTTGTTTTGAGCGAAGTACCGAAGATTATTTACACCCAAACCGATGAGGCGCCGCGTCTCGCGACGTTTTCTTTGTTACCGATCATCAAGACGTTTACCGACGCCGCCGGCGTGGTTGTGGAAACTCGTGATATTTCGTTAGCAGGTCGAATACTTTCGACATTTCCTGAGCTCCTGCTTCCCGAACAGCGATTTGATGATGCTTTGGCGGAGCTAGGACGGTTAACGCAGCGTTCCGATGCCAATATCATCAAACTTCCAAATATCAGTGCTTCGCTTCCTCAAATGCACGAGGCGATAGAAGAGCTTCAGCGAAAAGGCTACGGAATACCGAACTATCCGGATGAACCAGGGAGTGCTGAAGAAGAGAAGATTCAGGCGCGTTATGACGCTGTTAAGGGAAGCGCGGTTAATCCGGTATTACGCGAGGGAAACTCCGATCGAAGAGCGGCTGACGTCGTTAAGCGGTTTGCGAAAAAACATCCCCACAAAATGGGTGTGTGGTCGTCGGATTCCAAATCGCATGTCGCCCACATGACGTCGGGCGACTTCTACGGCAGTGAACGCTCCGTCGTCATGCAACGCGACGATACCTTGGTTATCGAATTTGTTGATTCGAACGGAACGACAACGTTGGCTGACGCGGTTGCTGTCGAGGAGGGAGAAGTCGTCGACGCGTCCATGATGAGTAAAGATGCGCTTTGCACATTCCTAAACCAAGAGATAACCAATACGGAGCCGGGGGTACTATTTTCGTTGCATTTGAAGGCGACGATGATGAAGGTCTCCGATCCGATTATATTTGGGCATGCGGTGAAGACGTACTACGCGGCGGCATTCGAAAAGCACGGAGCCGTGTTTGAGGAACTGGGCGTCGACCCGAATAATGGAATTGGAGACGTATACGAAAAAATCAACGGGCTTCCCGTCGAGCAATCCAGTTCGATCCGAGCTGATTTAGATCGTTGTCTCGCGCGTGGGCCTCAGTTGGCGATGGTTAACTCAGACTTGGGCATTACGAACCTTCATGTTCCGAGTGACATCATCATTGACGCTTCCATGCCGGCTGCGATTAGGGAATCTGGAAGAATGTGGGGGCCTGATGGCGACCTTTATGACATGAAGGCGGTTATTCCTGATCGGTCTTACGCGGCAGTGTATGGGGAAACAATTAAACATTGCATCGCCCATGGGGCGTTCGATCCAACCACCATGGGATCCATCTCGAACGTCGGGTTGATGGCTCAAAAAGCCGAAGAGTATGGATCTCACGAGACGACGTTCGAAGCTGAGGAGGAAGGCTCGATCCGCGTCAGAGGATCGGATGGTAGGACCATTCACGAACATAAGGTCGAACCAGGCGATATATGGCGTTTATGTCGCGTCAAAGATGGACCTATTAAAGATTGGGTTGGCCTAGCGACCGAGCGAGGTATCAAAACTGGAGCGCCTATCGTGTTCTGGTTGGACGAAGAGCGCGCCCACGATGCTTGCATTATCGACAAGGTGAAAAGCTATCTAAGTGAGTACGACCTATCGAAAATTACCTACCACATCATGCCGCCACGAGAGGCGACCGTCTTTTCTCTGGAGCGAATGAGAGCTGGGAAGGATACGGTCTCTGTGACCGGAAACGTGCTCAGGGACTACCTCACCGATTTATTCCCAATTCTCGAACTGGGTACTAGCGCAAAAATGTTATCGATTGTGCCTTTAATCAACGGCGGTGGATTATTCGAGACCGGTGCCGGTGGTTCTGCGCCGAAACACGTCCAGCAATTTGAGGCTGAGGGCCATCTACGCTGGGACTCCCTCGGTGAGTTCCTGGCTTTGGGAGCATCACTGGAGCACTTGGCCGAAAGGTACGGCAATGCCCGAGCTCAATTACTGGCAATAACGTTAAATGAGGCGGTGGCTGAATTTCTCGAAACCAATAAATCGCCGTCGCGTGTCGTCAACGAAATCGATAACCGTGGCAGCCACTTTTATTTTGCGAAGTTTTGGGCGGAAGCGATTGCATCTCAAGATCGCGATTCAAATTTGAAGAGTGAATTTCGAACGCTGGAAAAAACACTCAACGACGAAGAGAGCACGATCACTAGAGAACTTTTGGAGGCACAAGGAAGTCCGATGAATTTGGGCGGTTACTACTACCCGGATCCAAGCCTCGCCGAGAAGGCGATGCGACCATCACCCACTTTTAATCGAGCCGTGGCTTCGTTGAAGTCGTAATCCGCCAGAGTTTCTATTGCAAGAGACCTAGTTCTCCGGGTCCTCCAGATGATTGGATTCATCGGGAGTATCGTAGGGTGGCTTGCCTAAGGATTCACCAGCAGCGCGTATGTGAATTGCGTGCGATCCCTTCGGGCCTTCCTCAATTTCAAATTCAACGTCATCGCCGGCCCGAAGAGTTTTATATCCTTCCATTTCTACCGACGAGTAATGCGCAAAAAGGTCCTCACCTCCGTTTTCCGGAAGGATAAACCCGTAGCCTTTGGCATTGTTGAACCACTTAACCTTACCCAGAGCCATTCCCGTCCCCCCTCAAAGCTGGGAATAACCTCGACTCCGGCCTGCCAGCGTTGTCCCAATGGACGTCGCGGCGGCCGAAATAAACGTTCTTTTTCGGCCTGTGACACAACAGTGTTACAGGCCGAACGACGTGTCAAGAGCTTCTTAAGGTTTGTCCGATACTGTACACTGATCCGCTTGCGATATAGGCCTATCGCACTATGGTCGAAGTGTTGCGAGTGATGGACGTAATGGCGTTGTTTGCTGGGACCTTTGCGCTGCATGAGTAATGAAGACGGCGATTGGGAGCAAGATCGACAAGGTGACTTGGCGACCGCGACCGAGAAGCCTAAGCTACAACGGCCACCCATGTACAAGGTGCTTCTTCTCAACGATGACTTCACACCTATGGAGTTTGTAGTGCACGTACTCGAAGTTTTTTTCGCAATGAACCGTGAAAAGGCGACACAGATAATGCTCGCAGTGCATACCACGGGGAGTGCGGTTTGTGGGATATTTCCGCGAGATGTCGCCGAGTCAAAGTCGGAGCAGATTAATCATTACGCTCAGGAAAACCAGCATCCCTTGTTGTCGACCATAGAAATGACGGACTGACCGATGCTGAGTAAAGATTTAGAAGTTACGCTTAATCAGGCATTTAAAGATGCCCGGGCTAAGCGCCATGAGTTTATGACGGTTGAGCATCTTCTTTTCGCTCTCCTTGACAACGCCAAAGCCATTGAAGTTTTAACAAACGTAGCCGCCGACTTGGACGCCCTTCGGTCCGACTTGGGGGAATTTATTGAAACGACGACTCCCTTGATTCCGGCCGGAGATTCTCATCGGGAAACGGAACCGACGTTAGGTTTTACTCGAGTCCTCCAGCGGGCACTCTTTCATGTTCAATCGAGCGGTCAAGCGGAAGTCACGGGGGCGAATGTACTTATCGCCATTTTCAATGAACAAGAGTCGCAGTCGGTCTTTTTTCTCAAACAACAACAAATCGCCCGCATTGACATCGTAAATTATGTTGCGCATGGGATATCGAAGGTTGCGGGAGATTCCGAAGGCGATACTGCGCCAGAAGGTGTAAGCGGAGACGCGGGCGATGACGAGGCCGCACAAACTGCCCTCCAGGCATTCGCGACCAACTTGAACGAGATGGCCCGCCGCGGCCAAATAGACCCACTCGTGGGCAGAGACGGAGAGGTCGAGCGAGTTATCCAGATTCTTTGTCGTCGACGCAAGAACAATCCGTTGTTGGTAGGAGAGTCTGGTGTAGGTAAGACCGCCATCGCTGAGGGTTTGGCGAAGAGAATTGTTGATCACCAGGTTCCGGAAGTCGTAGGGGAAAGCAACGTCTATGCTTTGGATCTTGGCGCGTTGTTGGCGGGCACGAAATATCGCGGCGATTTTGAGAAGCGCTTCAAGCAGCTTCTACTGGAACTGAAGGATGAAGAAGGTGCCGTCCTGTTCATCGATGAAATACATATGATTATTGGGGCGGGCGCTGCTTCAGGTGGTGTCATGGATGCTTCCAACCTCTTAAAGCCACTGCTTGCATCAGGTGAAGTGCGATGTATGGGGTCGACCACGTATCAGGAATATCGTGGAATTTTCGACAAAGATAGAGCGTTGTCGAGGCGCTTTCAAAAAATCGATATAACCGAACCAGGCGTTGATGACACGTACAAGATCCTGAAAGGACTCAAGTCCCGTTTCGAGGATCATTACCAACTGCGCTATACCGATCGCGCGTTGCGAGTGGCAGCAGAGCTTGCTGATCGTTACATAACGGATCGGTTTATGCCGGATAAAGCGATCGACGTGATTGATGAGGCAGGGGCCGCGCAGCAGCTCGTCTCGACCAGTCGGCGTAAGAAGACCATTGGCGCGCCGGACGTTGAGCAAGTGGTTGCGAAAATAGCCCGTATACCTTCGAGTCAAGTGACAACGTCTGATAAGGCAGCGTTGAAAGACTTGGATAGCAAATTGAAGATGGCTGTTTTTGGGCAGGACAGTGCTATCGAGACGTTAGCTAACGCGATTAAGTTATCGCGTGCTGGGCTGAAGGCGGATGAAAAGCCTATTGGATCGTTCCTTTTCTCCGGCCCAACTGGGGTGGGTAAAACCGAGGTCGCACGACAATTAGCTCATGTGATGGGTGTTGAACTCTTGCGGTTTGATATGTCCGAATATATGGAGCGTCACACCGTATCGCGCCTTATCGGTGCTCCGCCGGGATACGTTGGATTTGACCAAGGCGGATTATTGACAGAAGCGGTAACGAAGCATCCACATAGTGTGGTGCTGCTGGATGAGGTCGAAAAGGCGCATCCAGAAGTGTTCAACCTTCTGTTGCAGGTCATGGATCACGGAACATTGACGGACAACAATGGTCGCAACGCGGATTTTCGTAATGTTGTGCTGGTGATGACGACCAACGCGGGAGCTCAGGAAGCAAGCCGCGCATCGATAGGATTTACGCACCAAGACCACACGACGGACGCATTAGAAATCATCAAGAAAATGTTCACCCCCGAGTTTCGTAATCGATTGGATGGAATCATCCAATTCAACGCACTCCCGATGGACGTGATCAAGAGTATCGTTGATAAATTTCTAACCGAGCTCCAAGCGCAACTAGACCGTAAAAAAGTCGAATTAGAAGTGGACGACGCTGCATGCGAGTGGATTGCTCGAGAGGGTTACGACGAGAAGATGGGCGCTAGGCCAATGCAACGGCTCATCGATGAGAAAATTAAGAGTCGACTGGCAGAAGACATTCTTTTCGGCGAGCTGGCGGATTCGGGCGGAACGGTCTACGTCTCGGTGGAAGACGGTGATATTGTGATTGAGATGGAGTCGAGGACGGTCGCGACCCAATCGTGAGCGCTCCGACGCTCATCATGCTGGCGTAACTCTAACGTTCTCGAAACGTGATCCTTCCCTTCGATAGATCGTACGGAGTCAGTTCGACTTTGACGACGTCGCCAGTAAGAATCCGTATGTAGTTTTTGCGCATTTTGCCGGAAATATGGGCGGTAACAACGTGTCCGTTCTCGAGCTCGACCTTGAACATGGTGTTCGGGAGAGTGTCGATGACTGTGCCATCCATTTCGATCTGTTCTTCTTTTGGCATCGAGTCCCCTTTTAAAGTTCGCGAGATTTAAGCACGCCCGTGTGGATCACTCCAGTGATCAACCGTGTCAAATTCTTAGGATTGTTTTGCGTGGTAGTAAACTTTCGTCGAATTGACCTACGCATTCTCGGCGGGTAGGTCCCACCGTCCAATTCTCGTTGCACGGCGTCGATTATCGGATAACAGCGAAAGAAACTGATTTCTTGGGATATCGATTGCGCCCAGGGACCTTAAGTGTTGATTCATGACTTGGCAGTCTAGGAGCGTGAAACGCCACCGAAGGAGTTGTTCAATTAATCTTGCCAGCGCAACCTTGGAGGCATTGGAGACCCTGGAAAACATGGACTCGCCGAAGAACATTGCACCGAGAGAAATCCCGTAAAGTCCCCCAACAAGCTCGTCTTCTTGCCAGCACTCGACGGAGTGGCCTAGCTCCAATTCATAAAGCGTTCTATAAGCTCGCTGCATATTCGGCGTAATCCACGTTTCGGTCGAACTGGGTCTCGGTTCCGCGCAAGCGGAAACCACTTCAGTAAAAGCCTGATCGAAGGTCACTCGAAAGCGCCCTTGTCGCATCACCCTTCTGAGACTTTTGGATGGTTTGAAGTCCTCTAGCATTAGGACGGCTCTCGGGTCGGGTGACCACCAAAGTAGTGGGCCATCGTCGTCGGAAAACCACGGAAAAATGCCTTTGTTATACGCCTCGATCAAAAAATCTGGGCTTAGATCACCGCCGACGGCTATAGGCCCATCGGCAGGACCGTCGGAAGGGTCCGGCAGTCGATTATTCGACGAGGTCAGCAGAGAAGCAGCAGAAGACAAGCTTGTACGTCCTAGGAATTGGCCTTAACTGGATTGAGCATCTAAATACTTTTCGGCGTCTAGAGCCGCCATACATCCGAATCCTGCCGAGGTGATCGCTTGGCGATAGACATGATCTGCAACATCTCCTGCGGCGAATACCCCTGGGACGCTGGTCGCGGTGGCATTCCCGGCTAGGCCGCTTGAGACGTTAATGTAGCCGTTCGTATTCATCTTCAGTTGCCCGTCGAACAAAGAGGTGTTGGGGATGTGCCCAATCGCGATGAAGACGCCGTGCAGTTTGATGTCGCGGATGTCAGCGTTGTCAACGGATGCAACGCGCATACCCGTGACACCAGAATCGTCACCCATCACTTCACTTAAGGTGTGACCCCAAACGGGTTCGACTGAACCCTCATCGAACCGTGTAAATAGTCGGTCCTGTAGTGTTTTTTCCGCCCGTAACTTGTCGCGACGGTGGACCAAATATACTTTTGACGCGATGTTGGATAAGTAGAGGGCTTCTTCAACCGCTGTGTTTCCACCGCCAATCACCGCAACCTCTTGACCCCGATAGAAAAAACCGTCGCAGGTGGCGCACGCGCTTACACCGCGCCCCATGTATTTCTGTTCGCTTTCAAGCCCGAGGTATTGGGCAGACGCACCGGTTGCGATGATAAGCGCTTCGCAGCTATAGGCGCGGTCATCGCCTGAGAGTTGTAGTGGTTTATCGTTTAGCGCGACAGAGTGAATTTGATCGTTAATCAGCCGTGTTCCGAGAGACTCAACGTGCCCTTGCATCCGTAACATGAGTTCCGGGCCTTGAAGGCCATCGAAGTCACCGGGCCAATTGTCGACGTCGGTCGTGGTCGTCAGTTGTCCGCCTACTTCAACTCCGGTGATGAGTAGGGGGTCGAGATTTGCCCGCGCTGCATAAAGGGCCGCGGTATAACCGGCTGGCCCGGAACCCAGAAC
>CAXDSX010000094.1:0-8893 GCA_963992075.1 uncultured Pseudomonadales bacterium
TTTTAATGATACGGCCACCACCGAGATCTACACCTCTCTATTCGTCGGCAGCGTCAGATGTGTATAAGAGACAGGGGATGAATATCTAGGAATTACATGGGCTAATTGGTTAACGACGCTGTTATTCTGTTTGACACACTTGGTGACGCGTTCCTTCATCGTTGCATTGCTGGTAATCGTACCTTCATTGCTCTTAGGCGCGCTTCGCGACAAAGGATTTTCAATCAAAGCGTTGGCTGCAATTCACGTGTATTGGAACGGTGGGGTTTATCTACTGGTCGGGATACCAAGCGGTTAGCGACTCAAGGATTCCGTCGGATTTTTTCTTCGTCGTCGGAGCTCATTAACGACGTTTTGTAAGCGGGTTTCGGGAGGTCGAAGCATGAAGCGACGGTTTCATCTGCGACTTGACTACGGCAGGCTTTAGTTCGAGGTACAACGAATGGATCACGTCCAAGAATATTGGCAAATACGAAAAGCTGCGGTTCGTGGTAGCAACGGCCTGGTTGCAACGCAGCACTATCGAGCTTCCGAAGTTGGTGCGGCGATATTGCGGGCCGGAGGTAATGCGATCGACGCAGCCGTTGCCGCTGGTCTGACACTTGGCACGGTCGAACCGTGGATGAGCGGGATTGGCGGTGGCGGCTACATGACGGTGTATCTTGCTGAAGAGGATCGTGTACACGTGGTCGAATTCGGGATGCGCGCTCCCCTTGGGGCTGACCCGGAGGATTACCTCATTGTAGGAAAAGAGACGGGCACCGACACGTTCAATTGGCCCCGAGTTGAAGCCGATGCAAACGTTCATGGACCCCTTTCGACGGCGGTTCCGGGTTACTTGAAAGGCGTCAGTTTGGCGTTAGAGACGTTCGGTACGATGGAATGGCAGGACGTTATTGCGCCCGCAGTGGCCACCGCAGAAGAAGGCGTTCCAATCGATTGGTATTCGACACATATGATTACCGGAGCGGCGAGGGGTCTTCGTTTATATGATCAAACGCGAGAGACCTATCTACATGATGGTTTGCCACCGACCTTAGGAATTGACGGTACACGCGGACGATTGAAACTGGGTCGACTCGCTGAAACGTACAAGGCGATACAGAAAGAAGGACAGAGAGCGCTATACGGTGGTGAAGTTGGAGAACGCCTGGCCGAGGACTTAGAAGCCGTAGGATCGCGAATTCGAAATGCCGATTTCGTTGATTACGAAGCCCGGTTGGGTGAACCGGCGACGACGCGATATCGTGGTTCAACGGTTTATTGCGCGGGCCACTTGACCGCTGGTCCAACGCTTATGCGGTCGCTCAACGACTTGGAAGAGAGGTGGACGGCGTCCAACGGAACCCCTGATCTCAATGCCTATTCTAGCTACGCGGATACCCTGCTTGCGGCCTACGAATATCGATTGAAACATCTGGGCGAGGGGTCTCAAACCAGTCGGCCGACAAACACAACGCACCTCTGCGTTTCAGACTCGTTTGGTAACGTGGTATCACTGACTCAGACGATCATGTCGGGATTCGGTTCGCGGATCATGTCGCCGAGCACGGGTATTTTAGTGAACAACGGCATGATGTGGTTTGACCCGAGGCCTGGTGGTCCAAATTCGGTTCTTGGGGGCCGACATCCACTGTGCAACATGTGCCCGACCATTGCGAAACGATCGGACGGCGCGGTCCTCGCGTTGGGTGCTTGTGGAGGTCGCCATATCTTTCCAGCTGTTTTCCAATTGCTTTCGTTTTTGTTGGACTACGAGATGGACGTTGATCAGGCGGTTCACCAAGCACGCTTGGACGTTTCAGGAACCGACGTGGTCACTTTGATGTCATCGATGGATGAGATATTTCGGAGAACGCTTGCGGATCGATATCCGGGCGCGCGCGTGCGTCCAAACGGCGTTTCGCCAATGTTTTTTGGTTTGCCGCAGGTGATTCAGCAACATCCCGCGGGCGAAGGCGTTGGCGGCTGCTTTATTCCCTCGCCCCACGCTCGCGTGGTCGCGGCATGATGGTTGGAATCATTCAGGTAAATAGGCACGATCCAAATTAGAGAACACGCGTTCGCGCTCCGGGTTGGAAGCGCTACTATGAATCGGAAAGCTGTTTACCGAGATTCCGTGAGCCTGCGAATACTGAATTTGGACGATCTTCCGCCCATCGAGTTTGGGGAGGCCCCGACCGTTGACGCCGTTCTTGTTATCGGGCGGATTGGCGAACACGAAAGTCAACTTTTCGCCTCGGAACGAGGTGACGACATCGAGGGTTTCTCCGCGCAGCGCAAAGCCGAATACGCCTCGGGACGTCGCGTCGCTCACGAAGCCCTCCAACTACTTTCTGGGATGCCGGCGGCGGTAAACCGCAAAGGTCGACAGCCAGAATGGCCCGTTGGTTACTGCGGCGCGATCAGTCATTCGCGTGAAATCGCGCTCGCCATGGTCGCCTCGAAGAAGGCGTGTCGGGGCATTGGGTTGGATGTGGTGAAAAAGGAGGCGGTTTCCGAGAAGGTGGGAGACCGCATTATGCTTACCGCGGAGGGACGTTCCTCGTCGGCCTATGCCGAATCCGATTGGCGTGCCATTGTGTTTTCGGCCAAAGAGTCGGTTTACAAGGCCGTTCATCCTGAAATTGGGGAATTTCTCGAGTTCCGTGACGTTGAAATAACACTGCATGGGTCCGATCAGATGTTCACGGCCACGACGGTTGAGGAACGCCCTTCGAGCAGCATCGTGCGGGCGGGTATTGGTTTTATCACGGACTTTGAGGACCATTGGCTGACGTTGTTTTTGGTCTAAATCGTTTGACGACTAACGGGAGATTGTATGGATCATTTTCCTATCCATGGAGATGTCGCGTCTGGCTTTGACGCCGTTGTCGAAGTCTTCGAGCGTAACTTCACTGAAGACATCGAAGTTGGTGCGAGTTTTTGCGCTGTGGTGGATGGAGTGACCGTTGTCGACCTCTGGGGAGGCTACTGCGACCAAGCTTGCACAGTACCATGGGAGTCCACTACGTTAGTTAACGTCTATTCAACCACCAAGGGCATCGCGGCGAGCGTTGTGGCCACACTTGTCGAACAAGGCGTACTCGACTACGAGGAACCTGTTGGCAATCATTGGCCTGAATTTCGAGCTGCTGAGGGCGGGCTGACGGTGGGGCAATTTCTATCCCACCAATCCGGAGTGTGTGGTCTCCGGGACAAGGTGACCGTCGAAGATCTCTACGACTGGAATGGTATGACGCGGCGGATCGCTGCCGAGCTCCCGCACTGGGACCCGGGTACCGCGGCCGGTTATCACGCCATACTCTGGGGATTCTTGGCTGGAGAACTCGCTTTACGACTAACAGGTAAGACGCTGGGGGCCCTGCTTACGGAACGTGTCGCGGATCCGTTGGGTGCGGATTTCCATATTGGTTTACCGAAGTCTGAGCACGGTCGAATCGCTGATTTGATCGGGCCTAACAGGGCTCGCATTTTGCCTGATTCTGCGCTGACCGAGCCGGTTAAAGTGCCTCCGTTATTTACCTTTGCGTTGCAGAATCCGACCATTCGGCCCTACCGTGATGCATGTAGCTCGGACTGGAGAGTGGCGGAAATAGCGGCGGCGAATGGTCACGGTAATGCGCGTGGAATCGCTCGGATCTACGGCGCGCTCGCGCGGGGCGGGACCTCTGATGATGTGCAAGTCATGCGACCCGAAACCATTGAGCGGATGACCCGACAGCAATGGGGTATGGAGGACGACCTCGTTTTGGGTCGGCCGATGCGAAGAGGCTCGGGCGTTAACCTCAACACGGCGGAACAATATGGGCCGAATCCGATGGCCTTTGGACACAGTGGCGCCGGTGGCAGTATTGGGTTTGCCGATCCAGACCGACTCCTAGGTGTCGGGTACGCGATGAATCAAATGCAGCCGGGCATCGAGGCTGATACCCGTGGAAGTCGCCTGGTCCGAGCGATTATTGACTGCGTTGATTAGCACTCGATACAAAGTGCTCGCTTAACGGTTAGGCCCCCTGAGCATGGGCACCGGTTGCCATCGCTCCAGCGGTGTTTTTGGAAGCACGGTTGGATTGACGCAACTCATGGGCCATTTGCCTTGCAATACCAGAGCGACTTCGCGGCCTGCACGTCGTCGAGCTGTGGGGCGCATTCGAGTTGAAGCGGATGCCACGTGTGGTGTGACCGTGACGTTAGGCATTGTCAGTAAGGGGTTTTGCGGATTGGGCGGTTCCTGTTCCAGAACATCCAAGCCAGCGGCTTGAACTTTGCCACTATTGAGAGCAGCGATGAGATCGTCCTCCGCGATGATGGGGCCACGTGCGGTGTTGACGATGATCACGCCGTCCTTCATTTGTGTGAACGCGTCGTTGTTGAGCGAGTGTCGCGTCTCAATGTTGTCTGGCGAGTGGACACTGATGTAATCGGATCGCTCCAGTAGTTCGCCCCAAGCGACGGGTTCGACACCGTATTCCGCGATGGTTAATTCGCTCACGTAGGGGTCGAACGCTATCACGTGACAACCGAATGCTTGGGCCCGTTTAGCGACGCAGCGCGCGACGTTACCGAAAGAGACGAGTCCCAAGGTTTGGCCCATCAGCCGCGGCACATGGTTCAATTGCGGTCTGCCTTTATGCCATTCGTTTTCGGCAGCGAAAATGTTTTGTTCTTTGGTCCTTCGAATCGCGTTGAGTAGCAGCATCATGGCGTGATCGGCTACCTCTTCGATAAAAACGTCAGGGGTGTTTGTTACCACGATGCCGGCTTCGGTGGCCGCTTCGACATCAATCATGTCGACGCCGACGCTAGCAAGACCGATGACAACGCACTTGTCCAATTTCTGGATTACGTCTTCAGAGAACTGTAGGCCCCATGACGTAATGATGCCGTCACAGTCTGACGCGCCCTCCGCAAAAGCCTCAGCCGTTGAACTTTCCACTTCCACGATATCGGCGACGGGTGCGAGAGCTTCCAATTCTAGCGAATACTTCTGTTCCAGATTTTCCACGTCCGCGCGTCGTGGGAGCTGCATGGCCACTTTTTTTCTTTCACTCATTAGGTAGTCCTAGCTAGTTGTTTGATCGCTTCATCGCGCAAACCGCGTTTAAAGATTTTTTCCGAAGCGATTCTTGGTAAACGATCGGTACGTATCCAGAAGTGATCTGGAACCTTAAATTTTGCTAACCGGCCGAGCGCAAAGGTTTTGAGTTCGTCCTCGTCGACGGGGTCGTCCGGACTAATGCAGACGACACTCGCGAGGGTTTCGCCTAAACGTTCGTCTGGCACCCCAAATACGGCGACCTCGATGACCGCAGGGTGATCGTAAAGGACCGCCTCGACCTCTTGGCAACCAATGTTTTCGCCACCACGGATGACCATGTCCTTCTCTCTATCGGTGATGAACACGTACCCTTCCTCATCCATATGCCCGATATCGCCTGTATGCACCCAACCATCAACGAGGGTTGATCGCGTTGCCTCGGGCTGGTTCCAGTATTCCCGAAAATTCATGACTCCCCAAATACACAATTCGCCTGTTTCGTCGGCTGGGAGATCGTTTCCTTCCTTGTCTACGACTTTCACCTTAACAAGTGGTGGTACCGCGCGACCGCAGCTGCGTGGACGCTGAAGGAACGCTTCGCCGCCGATGCCGGTGGCCAGCCCTTGAGTTTCTGTCATGCCCCAACCGGTCCCCGCACTACCTTTACCCACCTTTTGGTCTATTTGTCTTGCGTGTTCAGGGGCCATGGCCGCGCCACCACCTCCAGCACTCCGCAGACTGGATAGATCGTATTTTTCGAAGGCATTCGATTGGATGAGCTCCCATGCCATGGTGGGGACACCGTTAAAGGAGGTAATTCGTTCGCGCTCGATGATGCCGAGCGCTTCGTCGGCATCCCATTTGTACATCGCCACAAGTTTTCTGCCCGGTCTGAACGACTGCAGAAACTGAACAACTAGACCGGATACGTGGAATAAGGGCACCGTGAGGATGGTCGCGGGAAGGTGCGGCGGCGGAGGGGCATTAGCGGTCTGCGGAAACATGTGAGCACCAATTGCGCCGCCGCATTCCCAACACATCAGCGCGTTCACGATCGCTCGGTGGGATGAAAGGACACCCTTTGGATGAGCCGTGGATCCTGAGGTGTAGAGAATCGTGGCGTTGGCATCCGAAGCCACCGGTTCGTCGGGCATTACGCGCGGTCCGTTCTCGACGAATTGGTTCCAGGATAGGCAGTTCTCGGGGTGGCAGCGAACGGCGATGACTTGAATATTGAGCTTGTCGCTATGGGGTTGGAGCCGTTCAATCCGCTCTTCGTCCGCGAACAACAACTTCAAACCACTGTCCTCGATTCCATAAACCATTTCCTCGCCCGACCACCATGCATTCATGGCGACGGCCACTGCGCCGATCGACGTGATGCCCATGAAGGCGAAAATCCATTCGGGGTAGTTTCGAAGAGCTATACCGACACGATCGCCTGGTTTTATGTCTTGATACTTGAGTTGATTCGCGACCCGGGCAGCTTCTTCCCAGGCTTCCTTATAGGTAAAGCGCTCGCCTTGGTAGACGAAAAAGTCCCGGTCTGAGTGCTGCAGTCCTTGCTCGTAGAGTTCGCGTAGGTTGTTGGGCGCATTTGAGAAGACAACGAAATCAACGCCGTCGACGGTTCGAGTCTCGGTAGCGTAAGGCTGACCCGAAGCGGTAACGGCGGCAATAGCCGCATCCAGTCCTCCCTGAACCATGATCTCTCCGAGTGGCCGACCGACAATTCTCGCATCGTCGAAAGCTGAAGTCAGCCTCTTCGTGTAAGATCGCGGATCGCACTGAAAGTCGTATACGAGGGGAGGATTCGATGCGCGAGAACACGGCACTCACGACATGGCGTGAAGGCGGTCAAACCATCGGGGCATGGTTGAGTATCGGTAACGCGTACACAGCGGAAACCATGGCCGGCATGGGTTTTGACTGGCTGTGTGTGGATTTACAACACGGGATGCTGAGTTACGACGATTTGAAGTACATGCTTCCCGCGATCTCAACTCGCGAAAGCATTCCCCTCGTGCGGGTTCCCTGGAATGAGCCCTACGAGATCATGAAAGCGCTGGATGCAGGCGCATATGGCGTTATCGTCCCCATGGTTAATAACAGGGAAGAAGCGCTTCAGGCGGTTGCTTCTTGTCGTTATCCGCCCGAGGGCGGTCGGTCTTTCGGGCCGGTTCGGGCCGCGATGTACGGGGGTCGTGGTTACGCGTCCGAAGCGAATTCGCAGATCGCCTGCATTGCCATGGTGGAGACAGCAGAAGCGCTCGATAACTTGGATGAAATAGCGACAACGCCAGGTTTGGATGCGATTTACATTGGTCCGTCTGATCTTGCGTATGCCATTGGCCTAAACGGTCCCGGTGACTTTGAAAATCCGAAACATATCGAAACCGTCAACTTGATATACGAGACCTGTAAAAAACACGGACTCGCGGTAGGGATGCATACGGGCAGCCTCGCATACACCCAACGCTACCTCGAGCAGGGCTTTAATTTCGTTAACTTGGGGACGGACAGCGCCTTTATGGCCAGAACAGCTGTCAGTGAATTATCGCAAGCGAAGCAAACCAAGGAAGCCGAGCGAGAAAAAACCGGCTACTAAATCTTGATCCTGACCTTGTGCGGCGATCTCCCTGGATTTAACCGGGTGTTGGCGCATACTGACCATCTCGAATAGTTGCGCAGGCGTTTTCTTATGCAATTTGAGCAAATAACGTTTGAGAAAGAAGACGACATTGCCGTCATTACACTGAACCGTCCAGAACGGCTCAATGCATGGACCCAGAGGATGGATGCTGAGCTCGTTGAGGCAGTCACCTTGTGCAACGACGATCCTGAGGTAGGGGCCATCGTTTTCACGGGAGCGGGACGCGGATTTTGTGCGGGTGCCGACATTCGAGACAATTTCCAAGCTCGACTTGATGGCGATGGTGAGCGAGTGGAGCATGACTGGGTGGCTTTGGTTCGATCGTCGAAACCCATGGTAGCTGCCGTCAATGGGGCTAGCGTGGGCGTTGGTGCGACGATGATTCTTCCTATGGACGTGATTGTGGCGTCTGACGAAGCGAAATTCGGGATGTTTTTCATCAAAATGGGCGTTGTCCCCGAACTGGCGAGTTCGCACTTCCTGGTTCAACGGATGGGTTTTGGTCGTGCCAGTGAAATGTGTTTAACAGGGCGTCTTTATTCGGGACAAGAGGCCTACGACCAAGGGCTGGCTGATCGGGTCGTACCACACGCTGATTTGATGGCCGAAGCCAAGAGCATCGCCTTGACGATGTCCGCAAATCCAGCTCCGCACTTGCGTTGGGTCAAGGAATTGCTGAGTCTCAATGGCTCCGAGACGGATATAGGTCGAGTTCAGCAACGCGAGGGCGAGGCGTTGCAGAAAGCGTACGCGAGTAGCGAACACAAGGAAGCGGTCGCGGCGTTTCTCGAGAAGCGAGAACCTCGATTTAAGCGTGATTAGCTCTGGTTGCTTGGTGGTTTATGGCGGATAACGGTACGGAATAGGGAGGCGTTCATACGGACGTGTTATTCGAGCAGTCTCAAATGCTGTTGATGCTGTTGGCAGGACTCGCAGGGTTCATCGTTGGCTCCGCGGTGGTTTATTGGCGACTTGAACGCCGACATCGGAACGCAATAGAACTGGCACAGATTAGAACATCGGAAACGACGTTAGCCGAAAAACAGTTGATGGAAGAGCGCTTGCAATTTCGGGAGCGAAATCTTCAAACGACCGAAGCAGAGCTGAAAGAAGTGCAGACAGCGTTCGACGAATTGAGTCGGTCGAGCAACTGTCTCTTATACACATCTCCGAGCCCACGAGACCGAGGCTGATCTCGT
>CAXDSX010000095.1:0-8832 GCA_963992075.1 uncultured Pseudomonadales bacterium
TCGAAGGTCGATGCGTACTGAGCTATAGAATTTGAGAGCTCGACCCCCCGGTGTTGTTTCAGGGCTTCCCCAGAAGACTCCGACCTTTTCCCTAATCTGGTTTATGAATACCACAGCGGTGTTCGATTTGCTGATGGAAGAGGTTAACTTTCGTAGTGCCTGTGACATTAGTCGTGCTTGCAATCCAACATGTGTGTCACCCATGTCTCCTTCCAATTCTGCCTTGGGAACCATGGCAGCGACACTATCTACAACGACAATGTCAACAGCACTGCTACGAACTAGATATTCACAAATCTCTAAAGCCTGCTCTGCCGTATCTGGTTGGGAAACTAGAAGGTTTTCAATATCGATTCCACATTTGCCGGCGTAACTAGGGTCTAGGGCGTGCTCGGCGTCTATATAGGCAGATATTCCACCTTTTCGTTGGGCTGATGCCATTACATGGTATGTAAGCGTCGATTTTCCAGATGATTCAGCACCATAGATCTCCGTTACTCTTCCGCGAGGAATACCGCCTATGCCTAGAGCATTATCTAGTGAGGGAGAACATGTTGAGATGGCGTCTATATTAATGTCTTGAGCGTCGCCAAGTTTCATTATAGTGCCCTTGCCAAAATGTTTATCTATCTGGCTTATAGCTAAATCCAAGGCCTTTATCTTTTCGTTGTTATCTGGCATGGATTTCTCCTTTTACTAACCCTGCCTATGATGCATCGGCCTAGGCTTAGGCTGCTTAATTCCCAGAGGCCCGGGAAATTTGCTAGTTTGATAAATTGGATTGAGAATAGCATAATTTCATGACTAAGTAAACACATATGTTCTAATATATTTTTACAATATCCGGCCCGGCTAGATCAGTGAATGTTGATGTATCAAGACAATGCTGCAAAGGCCGCTGAGTTTAAAGGGACACATTTGAATCGGTGAAGGGAACTAATTTGAATCAGACATGAATCGAGAACGGCGTTTTCTATTGCGCCGATGGCACGAGGTAGGACCCCCGCCAAGGATTGGCGGGCGGCAGCCGCCAGTCGAGCATAGATAGCCTCGTGGTTTCTGACATCGTGACCTACGACGAGCCGTCCAAGTTGTTCAATCGCCGTGGTGACGCCTGCCGGTCGAAAGCCGTCGTCGTATTCGCTCCAGCCGACAACGCCATCGACGGTTGTGATTCGGACAAAGTGGTAATTGCGCCAACCCGCATTGCAATGACGTGTTTCAATGGCTTCGATGTTCATCTTGAGTTGACTTCCTAGAGCCCTTTTGAGAGGACCCCTGAGCCTAAACGATGTTGCGTCGAAAGGGAGGGTGTATTCGATAACAAACGTCGGATTGCTAGGACAGCGAAGATTCAATACCCCAGATGCCGAGTACTTTTTCCTTGATAGAATCGCTAGTTCTTTGAGCGAAGTAGAACGGACATGCCGATACAACGACTGTTGATCGCGAATCGCGGTGAAATTGCGATACGTATAGCTCGAGCTGCGGCTGATTTAGGGATATCTACCTTGGCGGTGTTTTCCGAGGACGACGAGCAAAGTTTGCACACGCGAGTCGCTGACGAATCGTCGAGCCTTACCGGGATGGGTGCACGTGCCTATTTGGATGCCGATTCCATTATTGCGACAGCTGAAGCAAACGGATGTGACGCGATCCATCCCGGGTATGGATTTTTATCGGAGCGTGCTGATTTCGCGGCAGCATGCGGGGAACGGGGTATTACGTTCGTCGGGCCAAGCGAATACCACCTGTCGCTGTTTGGTGATAAAGCCCGGGCCCGTGCCGCGGCAGTTGCTGCCGATGTTCCTGTATTGCGGGGTTACGACGAATCGGTATCGATAGATCAGGCCTCAGAGTTTTTTCAATCGCTTGGGTCCGACGGCTCGATGATGATTAAAGCAATCGCGGGCGGCGGCGGTAGAGGGACGCGCACGGTTCGCTCGAGTGATGAACTTGAGGAGGCTTATGCGCGTTGCCAATCGGAAGCTCAAGCAGCTTTTGGGATGGCCGACGTGTACGTCGAAGAATTCGTCGAGAAAGCACGGCATATCGAGGTGCAAATCCTGGGGGATCTACACGGAGGGATAGCTCATTTGGGTGAGCGTGAATGCAGCGTTCAACGGCGAAATCAAAAGGTGGTGGAGCTTGCGCCAGCCCCAGGTTTGTCGGAGTCCGTACGGACGAAACTGATCGACGCTGCCGTCAGGTTCGCTTCCAAAGAGGGCTACACGAACCTTGGAACATTTGAGTTTTTGATCGATGCTGCGCGTCAAGATGAAGAGTCGCCGTTTGTCTTTATCGAGGCTAACGCGCGATTGCAGGTTGAACATACGGTGACGGAAGAAGTCACTGGTGTTGATTTAGTTCAGACGCAAATACGACTTGCGAACGGCGACTCGCTAGGCGAACTGGGGCTCGATGCCCCTGGGGTTGCGGTCCCTCGTGGATACGCCGTTCAAGCCCGCGTCAACATGGAAACTATTGCTGCGGACGGCTCGGTTCGGCCGAATGCTGGCACGCTCAGTATCTACGAGGCGCCTAACGGGCCGGGTGTGCGGACGGATGGTTTTGGCTACACGGGCTATAAAACAAGTACCGCCTTTGATTCTTTGTTGGCGAAGGTCATCGTGCATTCTGGCAGCAAAGAATTTTCGGCTGCGGTTGCTCGCATGCGTCGGGCACTGGCTGAATTCCGAATAACCGGTGTCGAGACCAACATTCCTTTTTTGTTGAATGTACTCGCCCATGCGGATTTCGAGGAAAGTCGAATCGATACTCGATGGGTTGACAACAACGTCGTTGAACTCGCTAAGGAACATGCCAATTCGCGGGTTCGTTTTATCCAGGTGGATGCCCCCGGTGAGGGACAGGAGGACGGCGGTTTCGCGGGTGCGCGAGTGGATACCAGCGATCCGCTCGCACTTTTTGACCACGATGCCAAAGTTAAATCTGAACGGTCAGGCGACCTGGCTCAGGATCATGAGGTGGCTGTCACGGGTCCTGACGGGTCGATTGGGATGAGTTCGCCGATCCAGGGGACGATTGTTTCGATTGACGTAGAAAAAGACGATCAGGTGCGCGCTGGTCAACAACTCGCGGTGGTTGAAGCGATGAAAATGGAACATGTGATTCGCGCTGGGATCGATGGGGTTGTTCGCGAGATCACGATGTTGTCCGGTGACATTGTTCGGGAAGGGTACCCGATCGTGTTTATTGAAGAAGCCGAAGTTGACGTCGACCACGTGTCCGAAAACGAGGAAATGGATCCTGATTACATTCGCCCTGATCTTGCCGAAACGTATCGTCGCCACGCATTGACGTTGGATGAAAATCGGCCCGAAGCGGTGGAGAAGAGGTATGGCCGTGGTTACCGAATGCCGCGAGAGAATATCGCGCAGCTCATGGACGATGGCTCGTTCAAAGAGTACTGGCCCCTGATCGTGGCCCGTCAACACAAACGCTTTGATATGGAGACGTTACGCAAGAACACGCCAGCCGACGGTCTGCTCGCAGGTATTGGCACGATCAATGCGGATTTGTTCGATGATGTTGATGCCCGTGCCATGCTCGTTCATTACGACTACACGGTGCTCGCAGGAACACAAGGTGGTCGGAATCACTACAAACAAGATCGAATGTTTGAGTTAGCGCATCGATTTAGGATCCCGCTCGTCCTTTTCGGTGAGGGAGGCGGTGGTCGGCCCGGTGATGACGGGACCGGCCCCGGCGTTGCGTTCGATACGCACACATTTACCCAATTCTCGAAACTTTCTGGACTAGTGCCGATGATTGCAGTGATCAACGGGCGCACGTTTGCAGGAAATACGGCCCTTGTTGCGTGTTGTGACGTTATCATCGCAACCGAGCGTACGACCGTTGCAATGGGGGGACCTGCAATGATTGAGGGGGGTGGGCTCGGCATCTATACGCCTGAGGAAGTTGGTCCGATGTCGTTTCAGGTTCCTAACGGGGTTGTCGATATTCTTGCGAAGGACGAGGAAGACGCGGTCGACGTCGCTAAGAAATACCTCTCTTATTTTCAGGGCCGGACCAAAGAATGGGAGGCACATGACCAGCGCCCGTTACGTCACGCGATTCCTGAAAACAGACTGCGTTTATACGACATGCGCGAGATCATCCATACCATTGCGGATAAAGATTCCGTGCTGGAAATTCGCGAGAAGTTTGGGGTCGGTGTCATCACCGCGTTCATCCGGGTGGAAGGCCACCCGATGGGGGTTATCGCTAATAATCCTCATCATCTTGCCGGGGCGATCGACTCCGACGGCGCGGATAAGGGCGCAAGGTTCATCCAGTTATGCGATGCCTTTGACATACCGGTACTTTCGCTAATGGATTGTCCGGGGATGATGGTAGGTCCCGACGTTGAGGCGACGGCGTTGGTGCGTCATTGCGTCCGTATGTTTAACGCGGGGGCAAATCTAACGACGCCTCTTTTCGGCGTCGTTGTTCGGAAAGCATACGGACTTGGAGTGCAGGCCATGTGCGGTGCCAGCGCGTTAGTCGGGTTTTTTACGGTCGCCTGGCCGACCGCCGAATTTGCGGGCATGAACATCGAGGGATCGGTCAAGCTGGGTTATCGCAAAGAGCTTGCGGCTATCGAGGATCCAGAAGAGCGCCGACTCGAGTTTGAGCGTCGGGTCGCAGGCGCGTACGAAGGAGCGAAAGCGGTTAATGCCGGGACTGGGGGCGGTTTGGATGACGTGATTGATCCAAGTGACACGCGTGGGTGGATCGCGAGCAGTCTGATGCGATTGCCTCCTACGGCACCCAGGACCGAGAAAAAATACCCTTACATCGACACGTGGTAGCGTTTTGGACGAGTTAAATCAGTTCCACGATTTAAGTTCCGGAAGCACGGTTTCCGCGTACAGCCGCATGCTGGCTTCTGCTTCTTCGTAGGGTATGCCGCCATAGCGGAAGCACGCCGCTTCTTCAAACGGACCGATAACGTCAAAGCGTTGGCGGTATTTTTCAAGCATTTGATCAGGTGTGCCGTACGCGTTGGCGGCGAGGAAACCGTCGACGTACTTATCGAAACCGATTTCACGTAGTTTTGCAGCTTGCTTACCGTACCCCTGGTAGCCCTCCATGTTGTCGAGGTGGTCACCCATTAATTCGTAGTGTTCTAAAAGACTTTGGAGATACGTGGCCATGCACTCTTCGGCGACGTCGCGCGCGTGGTCTGGATCGGGGTGACAAAAAGTAAAATCGGCGGTCATGGTGGGGGGTGCGGTTTTCCCTTGGTAATGCTCGTAGCGTTCGCGGTAACGTTCGATTCCCGGAAGACGACGTTCCCAATGGGCTTCGGAAAACATAATCATCCGGCCGCCGACTCGAGCGCACGCTTCGATGGAATCTGATGAATTCGCGACGGCATAAATTCGGTCGTCAAACGACCGTTCTGGTCGTGGACGGATTTCGGTTCGAGGCTGCGGATAATAGGGTCCTTGCCCTTCAATAAAACCGTTCTTAAGCGCATCAACGATCATGACGGAAGATTCGTCAAAACGTTCCCTTGACGTATCCATGTCAATGCCGGCGAACGGTTCAAACTCGCGACGCGAGAGTCCGCGGCCCATACCAAAGCGGACCCGGCCCCCGGAAACCGTATCGAGAAGGGCAACTTTCTCGGCTACTCGGAGGGGCTCGTTCCAGGGAAGGATCACTGCGGCAGTACCGAGTTTGATATCGGTGGTCCTTCCTGCGACGAACGCGAGAAGTTCGAGATTGTCTGGGCAGAATGAATAATCGAAGAAGTGATGTTCAGTAGGCCAGACCGCATCGAACCCGAGTTCTTCGGCCAGTTCGGCGAGCCGAAGTTCTTGCTCGTAGACCGTGCCGTCGGTGACGTTGGTATCCCAGCCGTACGACGAAAAAATAAGTTGCAGGCCGACGTCCATGGGACCTCCGGTTTCTGTCTGATATGAAGGTAAACGCGAGGACATTGTAGCCCGGCTGCCAAACGGTGGTCGCGTGTTGGCACCGGACACGATTTTGCGCACACTGGCTCGATATTAGCGGTATACGCGGTCGATGGAGCTCCGGCTTGCTTTCAAAAAAACAACAGTTCGACTACGCCATTGGCGATATGGGAATCAACCTCTATTTCATGTCTGCGATGACGTACTTGTTGTTCTTCTACACCGACGTGTACGGACTTTCCGCTGAAGTTGCGGCGGGGGTTTTTCTGTTTGCACGTATCGTCGATGCGGTTACTGACCCCATCATGGGTCTTTTAGCCGATCGAACACGGACACGGTGGGGTAAGTTTCGGCCGTACGTGTTGTTTGGTCCGATCCCATTAGCAGCCATTACCGTGGCGACATTCACGGTGCCGGATTTTGATGAGCTGGGAAAGATCGTATGGGCGTACGCGACCTACACGGCGTTTGGCATCATCTATACGGTGGTAACCATCCCCTACGCGGCGTTGAGTGCCGTCATAAGCAATGACTATCAAGAGCGATCCCGGTTCACCTCGTTGCGAATGATCTTCGCGCTTGCGGGTGGGGCGATTGTGAGCGTTGGCATGTTGCCGTTGGTCGACCTATTGGGGGGCAACGCGATTGGGTACCAAAGGACCATGGTCGCGTTTGGTGTGATGGCCACACTGCTCCTGTGGCTCACATTTCGAGGTACGGCGGAACACGCGCTGCAAGTGTCTACGAACCCGAAAGTCAGTTTTCGTGACAGTGTTCGCGTGGTTGCCGCCAATGGACCGTTGTGGATCACCATTGCGCTTTTTTGTTTGGGCATGCTCGCGTTTACGTTTCGGTTCAGCACGGCTCCTTACTATTTTAAGTACAGCATGGGGCGCGAAGATCTTATTCCGCTGTACATGTTAGTCACGCTAGGCGTGATGTTTCCGGCCTTACTAGCCGTGCCTTGGCTTTCTACAAAATATGGGAAAGCGGGAGCTACGCGCGTAGGCGCTTTGATCGCAATGGTTGGTGCGGTCGGGTTTTACTATACGGCGCCGACCAATGCTTGGATGGTGTTTGTTTGGGGTTCCGTCTTGGCGATCGGAGGTGCACCCATCATGGTCCTTGGCTGGGCGATGCTCGCTGACACAGTCGAACAAGGGGAAGTGCGGACGGGCGTCCGGGCCGAGGGGGTGGTTTTTTCGACAGCTAGTTTTTTTCAGAAGTTGGCCAAAGCGGTCGCCGGGTCGGGCATTGCGGCGATGCTGGCGTGGTTTGGTTTTGTCGCCAATCAAGAGCAGTCGCAAGACACCATCGCCGGGTTGCTCTTTATGATCGCCGTTTGTCCGTTAATATTTAACGCGTTGCTATTTCTTGTTTCCCTCGCGCATCGTTTGGACCGCAACCGTCACGCAGAAATTGTTCGGGACTTAACTGAACGAGCCATAGTCCATGAGGATGCCCCCACTCAAGCTGATACCGCGACCTGATATCCATGACGCGCGCACAGGCGTTCAAAGTAGTCGCGCGCATGGGGATGATGGTTTTCTAACACGCTAAAGCGATCAGCGAGCATTAACGTATAGCCCATCATAATGTCGGCTGCGGAAAATGCGTCGCCGACGAGATAGTCGGTTTTGCCGAGCGCATCATTCACCGCGTCAAGGCAACTAAGAGCCCGGACACGTGCGTCGTCGACGACCGCCGGGATTCGTTCGGCTTCGGGTTTCATTACCGTGTGGTGGGCGATGTCGCCGAGTGGGCGTGCAAACGTCGCTTCTGCAAACCAACACCACTGCAAGTACATGGCACTTTCCGGTGTTCCCGGCGTAGGCATAAGCCGACCATTGCCATGGCGATCAAGTACGTATTGGAGCATCGCCCCGGACTCAAACATCGTGAAATTTTGATCGTCCATGGCGGGGACTTTTCCGGTGGGAGATTTCGCACGCCACTCGGGCGACTGTCGAAAGGTCGCTGAAAAATCGATGTTCTCGACATCGTACGGAATTTCGAGCTCCTCGCAGAGCCATATGACGCGGACTGAGCGCGTTCCCTGAACATGGTAAATCTTCACGTGCGGTGCCTGCTTGTCTAAAGGCTTTGAGTGTAATTGAAGTCCGCGGTTTCGTCGTATCGTGCGTTCCTCACCGCTGGTCTTTTAGGATCTGCTAAGGCACGCTCATTGGATTGGGAGAGTACGAGGATGGGTGTTCGAACATCATGATTGACGAAGAGAATCATTACGGCTTCCGATTGTCCGATGAACTGATCCTGCTACGGGATCAGATTCGACGATTTATGCGTGAAGAAGTGAAACCCATCGAAGATACGTTGCCCCATGACGCGATTGGTTGCGGTACCGACGATCGTATTCGACTTCGAGCGATGGCCGAAGGTATGGGCCTCACACGACTCACCGTGCCAGAGGAGTATGGGGGAAATCCGGTTAGCTCGATGGCCAGGGTGGTTATCGCGGAAGAATCGTCTAAGTGCCGCCTTGGGGGATATGCGCCGGCGCTAGGAGCTTTTGGCGGTGGCCCTCCAAACATTATTTGGGGTGGCACTTCGGAACAAATTGACCGTTATGGGATTCCATGTGTGGAAGGAAAAAAACGGGCTTTCGTTGCCATTACGGAACCAACGGGCGGGTCGGACCCGCGGAACAATATTTCGACGCGTGCCGAAAAAGATGGTGACGATTGGATTCTCAACGGGCGGAAGATGTGGATCACGGGGGCTGAGGGAGCGGATTTTGGCGTCCTCTTTGCGCGCACCCGTGATGGCACCGCCGACGCACCACCGGAGATTACGGCGTTCATTGTTGAGCCGACATTTATTGGAATAAGTTTTAATGAAATCAAGGTGATACGGGCACTATCTC
>CAXDSX010000096.1:0-8808 GCA_963992075.1 uncultured Pseudomonadales bacterium
GATGGGGTTACCACTGGAGCATCTAATGATATCGAACGTGCTACTCAGCTCGCGCGTAATATGGTCACCAAGTGGGGACTATCAGAAAGGATGGGCCCATTGAAATATGACGATGATGAAGGGGAGGTCTTTTTGGGTATGTCAGCCGCCTCGCAACCGAAATCGATCTCTTCGCAGACGGCGAGGGAAATCGATGAGGAGATCAAAAAAATAATCGACGGTTGTTATGAAAAAGCAAAACAGATTCTGCAAGAAGACATAGAGAAACTTCATGTAATGGCGGACGCCTTGATGGAATACGAGACGTTATCGCCAGCTCAAGTTGAAGACATAATGGCGGGTGCAAAACCTCGAGCACCCGATGACGGCGGTAACGTTTCGGAGACTGATAAGAACAAAAATAGTCAACACGGATCCGTCGGAGATCCTCTAGAGGAAACTTAAGTTACCCATCAAACGACGCGGATCATTTGATGGACCCCAACTCAACATACGAATAGATGGCTCTATGGGTCAATTGGTCGGACTCGCCTACGTCTTCCATGCCTTGACCGGGAGGTGTTTTGAATAAGAAGTACTTCGGGACGGATGGCATTCGTGGACGCGTAGGCGATGCCCTCATTAATCCTGATTTCTTTTTGAGACTGGGCTGGTCTGCTGGCAGGACTCTTGCCGTAGAGGGACGACGTCCGCTGGTCATTCTCGGAAAGGACACAAGAAATTCTGGTTACATGCTCGAATCGGCTTTAGAGGCTGGTTTCTCAGCCGCGGGGGCGGACGTCGCATTGCTGGGTCCGATTCCCACGCCTGCGGTTGCGTATTTGACGCGCACGATGCGCGCCGATCTCGGGGTTGTTGTGAGCGCTTCTCACAACCCATTTGATGATAACGGTGTCAAGTTTTTCGACGGCGAGGCTAACAAGCTCAGCGATTCAATGGAGTTATCGATTGAATCGCAACTTGATACGCCGCTTTCTTCGATTAGTGCATCGAAATTGGGGCAGGTTTCTCGCGTTGACGATGCGCGTGGTCGATATGTTGAGTTCTGCAAAAGAACGGTCGATTCAAAGCTTCGACTTGATGATTTACACGTTGTTGTGGACTGCGCCAATGGCGCTGGGTATTCGGTAGCGCCCCGCGTTTTTCGTGAGCTCGGCGCAGATGTTGTTGCTATTTCAGTAAATCCCAATGGTTCGAATATCAACAGGAATTGTGGATCAACTCATCCGGAGTTTCTCCGTGAAAAGGTTGTCGAGCTAAGGGCAGACGCTGGAATAGCACTCGATGGTGATGCTGACCGTGTGATTATGGTTGATGCTGAGGGCGAGATCGTCGATGGCGACGAACTTATCTACGTGATTGCCCGTTCAATGCAAATGAAGGGACGGCTTTCTGGAGGCGTTGTTGGAACAGAGATGTCGAATGGAGGCCTCGATCGAGCGTTCGAAGATCTCGGTATTCCTTTTGAGAGAACAAAGGTTGGTGATCGTCATGTAGTAGAGCTATTGCGTAACAAACGTTGGGAATTAGGTGGCGAAAGCTCTGGACACATTGTCTGTCTTAATTGGGCGAATACCGGTGATGGGATAGTTTCCGCACTGCAGGTGCTTTCCGCGATGGTCCAGCAAAAGCGCTCGCTGGCGGACCTTAAGAGCGGCATGACTAAAGTGCCCCAGGAGATGATTAACGTTCGTGTTGAAGATCCGGGCGGTGTATTGACTCATCATAGTTTTATCGACGCAATTCGTGAAGTCGAACAAAGGCTAGGGAAAGACGGGCGAGTACTGGTACGTCCCTCGGGTACTGAGCCACTGCTGAGGGTTATGGTTGAAGGAGCGAGTTACGTGGACGTTCGTCGATACGTGGAGAAGATCGCCAACGTAGCGAGTACCTTAGTAAATAACGGGGCTAGAACTTAGCGTTCACAATAAGGAATGTGCTTGCTACTATCCTTGGCCCTTTGCGGCTGCTGGAGGAGCGGTGCGCGCCCCAATGGTTGCTGCCAACTGGAAGATGAATGGTTCGGGTGCTATTTGTCGGGAATTCCTGGAGCACTTCAGTGTGGATGGGTTGGTCGAAGTTGTGCTTTTTCCACCATTTCTATACACGTCGAGATTGAGCAAAGGTCTTGAGGAACGATCGATTTCTGTTGGTGTGCAGAATATTTTTAGTGCTAGAAGCGGAGCTTACACTGGGGAAATCGGTGCCGAAATGGCGGTGGATGCCGGTGCTAAGTACGGGTTAGTTGGGCATTCCGAGAGACGTAATTTATTTGGCGAAAGCGATGAGCTAGTTGCTGAGAAATTTGTTGCGTGCCAGCGTGCTGGGCTTACCCCGGTATTGTGCGTTGGTGAATCTTTCGAAGAAAGAGAAGATGGACGGGCAGAATCTGTCGTCAGAAGACAGATGGACGCCGTCATAAAAGCCGGGGGAGTCAAAGGTTTTGCGAACGCGGTTATTGCTTATGAGCCCGTTTGGGCGATCGGTACGGGTGAAACGGCCCGACCAGATCAAGCCCAATCGATGCACGCGTTCATTAGAGCCGTTCTCACTCAATTCGACGCAGCCATTGCAACGAATATTAAGGTTTTGTATGGCGGTAGTGTTAAAGCGAATAATGCGCGTGAATTATTTGCGGAGCAGGATATCGACGGTGGTCTGGTTGGAGGAGCTTCGCTTGAGTTGATGGAATTCGAAAAAATTTGTAGAGCGGCGTCGCATTGAATATTGACACGCTTGAGACAGTTTTATTAATACTGCTCATTTTGGATGCAGTAGCGCTTGCGGGCTTAGTGCTTTTACAACAGGGCAAAGGTGCGGATATAGGAGCGGCCTTTGGTAGCGGTTCAGCGAACACGCTTTTTGGAGCACAAGGGACAACCTCGTTTATCACGAAGGTGACGGCTTGGTTAGCCATTGGGTTTTTCTTTGTCGCGTTCGGGCTCGCATACGTTGCCAGAGAAAAGGCGGATATGATTAGAGGGATCGGGATACCGGAAGCCCTTGTGGAAGAGCCAGTTTTGAAATCAGAACGAGATTTCCCGACTGGCAGCGAGAGTGAGGATTCGAGAGGGTACGTGGACCCAGGGGACGAATTTCCATCGCTCGTGCCCCAACCGATCGATCCTGAGTCGGATATCCCCGGTTCATTGTAGACATGCCGAAGTGGTGAAATTGGTAGACACGCTACCTTGAGGGGGTAGTGGGCTTATGCCCGTGGAGGTTCGAGTCCTCTCTTCGGCACCAAGATTCTGACGCGTGCCTTCGGCCTGAGAGCTCAACCTGTTCAGCGGGTATTTCCAGGCCAACCACGCCCGTTTCAGTTGAACGTTTTTCGGAACGCAATATAGGCGAGTCTAGACCCGCATAGTATTTATCGGTACGTCAAGAAGTCGATATATTTTGGATATGCCGGTTCCCGAATACCGATAAGAGCGTTTTGTCGAAAAACGTCTAGCCGATACCTTCGTTGCTTCATTGCTTCCCGATATGACGGTACCTATAATCGCGCATCTCGCTGATGCGGGGTGGAGCAGTCTGGTAGCTCGTCGGGCTCATAACCCGAAGGTCGTGGGTTCAAATCCTGCCCCCGCTACCAACGAGTGAGGCTCAAAGTTTGGGCCTACGTTGGGTAGAGATTTAATGCTCCGATGACTGGGTTGTCGGGCAGTGCACGTCGTTTTGGAGTGCAGCTTGTTATTGGGTAATGGGCGTAAGCCCATTTTTTGTGAGTGGAACATTGACAGCTTGTGAATAGACGAGTCAGAGATATAGAAGAGCTTATCGCGCCGACCATTGGTGCGATGGGCTTTGAGTTGTGGGGAATAGATACGAGTGGCATTGGTTCGCATGAAAGAGTCTGTGTGTATATTGATTCGGGTTCGGGAATTGCAATACAGGATTGCGAGGCCGTGAGCCGTCAGTTAAGCGGCCTTCTAGATGTCGACGATTCATTTAACGAATCGTATACGCTAGAAGTCTCCTCGCCTGGGTTAGATCGTATCTTGTTCAAAGATGATCAATTCCGCATGAATATTGGACAGTGGTTGAATATTCGGCTGGAGGTTCCGTTGAATGGTCGCCGACGAGTCGAAGGGCTACTCGTCGGAGTGGAAAATGGCGAGCTAGTTTTGACCGTCAACGATGACGAGTACTTGATTCCGCTCGAGCGGGTAAGACGGGCACGCATCGTGCCTCAATTTGATTAGGGCTAGCTCTGATGCTAACGAAAGACATACTTGGCGCCGTAGATTCAGTCTCGAACGAAAAAGGGGTATCGAAAGAAATTGTTTGTGACGCGATCGAAGTGGCTCTTGCGACAGCAACGTCAAAACGGCGTCGAGACGACGCTGAGTTTCGAGTTTCAATCGACTGGGAGACTGGCGATTACGAAACTTTCAGGACCTGGTCAGTGGTGGATCCCGGAGAGTTAGATGAGGAAGACCCCTTTAATCCAGATGCTCAGCTGACGCCCGATCAAGCGAAAGATAAAGACCGTAATCTTGGGATTGGTGATGTTTGGGAAGAACCGGCTGAGTCGGTGGCGTTTGGCCGAATTGTTGCCCAAACTGCTCGCCAAGTAATAATGCAAAAAGTGCGTGAAGCTGAGCGGGAAAAGGTTATTCAGGAGTATCTGCCAAGGGTTGGCGAGCTGCTAAGTGGAGTCGTCAAGAAAACCTCGCGCGATTCGGTCATCGTTGACCTGGGTAATAATGCGGAAGCTGTTTTACTCCGAGAACACCTGATTCCGCGAGAAACTTTTCGTATGGGCGATCGCATGCGTGCGTTTCTTCTTGAAGTTCGCCCTGATGCACGCGGTCCGCAGATCATTTTGACGCGAACTTTGCCAGCGATGCTGGTAGAACTTTTCAAGCTTGAAGTACCAGAAATTGCTGAAAATGTAATCGAAATTCGAGGGGCGGCCAGAGATCCCGGCTCACGCGCCAAAATAGCCGTGACGACGAACGATGGACGAATAGATGCGGTTGGAGCATGTGTCGGCATGCGAGGATCCCGTGTCCAGGCGGTTTCTGGAGAGTTGTCAGGGGAAAGGGTCGACGTAGTTTTATGGGATGAGAATCCTGCACAACTAGCTATTAATGCGATGAGCCCAGCGGAAGTTGCATCGATTGTTATGGATGAAGACGCGCATTCTATGGATATAGCTGTTGCGGAAGACAACCTTGCGCAAGCGATTGGGCGGGGTGGGCAGAATGTCCGGCTTGCTAGCGAATTGACTGGCTGGAAACTGAACATCATGACCGAAGATGAGGCAGTTCAGAAGCAACAGGATGAGGCCCAACAATACGTGGCTAATTTTATGACTGCACTATCTGTCGATGAGGATGTGGCAGCTGTGCTCGTTGAGGAGGGGTTTACGACTGTCGAAGAGGTGGCATACGTACCGATCGAGGAGCTCAGCGCTATCGATGGATTTGATGAAGAAATCGTTGACGAATTGCGGAATCGTGCTAAGGACGCGATGCTTACTAGAGCGATTGCTTCGGAAGAACAACGGGATGGTAATGAGCCGCAAGAGGATCTGTTAACGATGCAAGGCATGACCGATGAGTTGGCTAGGTCGATGGCGGCAGCTGGCGTAACTTCTATGGAGGATTTGGCAGAATTAGCGATACCCGAGCTAATTGAAATCGTTGAAGGTCTGGACGAAGACGAAGCGGCTGACCTCATCATGACCGCTCGTGCTCCATGGTTCGAAGAGACTGATGTCGAAGAGCCAAACTAATTCTAGGCAGAGATACCAATGGCTGAGGTAACGGTAAAACAACTCGCTGAAACCACCGGTGTTGCAATCGAGAAACTCCTAAAACAAATGCACGAGGCCGGCTTACCTCAGAATAAAGAAGCCGATGTCGTGTCGGATGAAGATAAACAAGCCCTGTTGGCTTTCTTAAAAGACGGGCAAAGCGCTGAGTCTAAAACCGTCGCTCCCAAAAAGATTACATTGAAAAGACGCGCTCAGAGCACCCTCAAAATGGGTAAAGGTGGTCGTGGCGTAAAAGTTGAGACGCGTCGTAAACGGACTTACGTGAAGCGCGCTGAATCGGAGTCCGCAACAGATGATCAATCGAGCGAATCCGATTCCAAGGTCTTGACGGATCCAGGTCAGCTTCAAATCGAAGCGGAGCGAATTCGTTTGGAGGAGGAGCGTCGACAAACAGCTGAACAAGAAGGCAGGGCCGAAGCCACTCGCAAAAAGGAAGAAGCTGAACTGCGAGAAAAGGCGGAGTTAGCCGCAAAAAGTGAGCCCGATGCCGAACGGGTACAAGCTAAGGATGAAGCGAAATCCATTGCGGGAGCAAAAGTTAGAGAAGAGAAGGCGGAGATAGACGCTGTTGCCCAAGCCGCGGCGCAGGCGCAGGCGCAGGTGCAGGCGGCGGAAAAGGGAAATAAAAGGGGCAAGGGTCAAAGTCGCGATCGCGATCGCGATCGGTCTGGGCTTCCGAGTGGAGAACGAACCCGTCGGCGTGAGTTGTCATTAAAGAAAGAATCTCGCCGGATGAAGCAGCGAGTAGCGCTTCAGCAAGAAAAACAAGGAGGAGAGTTCTCCAAGCCGGTCGACGAAATTCAACGAGAAGTTGAGATTGGTGAATTGGTTTCTGTTGGCGACCTCGCACAGCGGATGTCAGTCAAAACGGGTGAAGTTATCAAGACACTTATGGGAATGGGTGTCATGGCGACTATTAATCAGACTATCGATCAAGATACCGCTGTCTTGGTGGTCGACGAAATGGGTCACAACGCGAAGATTGTTGTCGACGACCAGATAGAACAGGAATTGGAAGAGTCTTTGAAAGTAGAAGGTGATCTAGTTTCACGATCCGTCGTTGTAACGGTGATGGGGCATGTCGATCATGGGAAGACTTCGCTTTTGGACTACATTCGAAAGTCGCGCGTTGTTGCAGGTGAGGCGGGCGGAATCACTCAGCACATTGGCGCGTACCTTGTGGAGACTCCCCACGGCGGCATTTCTTTCATAGATACGCCTGGTCACGCGG
This sequence comes from uncultured Pseudomonadales bacterium, assembly GCA_963992075.1. Classification (GTDB taxonomy): domain Bacteria; phylum Pseudomonadota; class Gammaproteobacteria; order Pseudomonadales; family Azotimanducaceae; genus UBA11889. The sequence goes on from CAXDSX010000096.1 coordinate 7,020, forward strand.
CGTTTACTGCGATGCGCGCTCGTGGCGCGATGGCGACGGACGTCGTTATTCTCGTATGTGCAGCGGATGATGGAGTCATGCCCCAGACCGAGGAAGCTGTCCAGCATGCAAAAGCCGCCGAGGTGCCGCTAGTTGTCGCAGTCAACAAAATCGATTTAGAGGGGGCTGACCCGGAACGAGTTCGAAACGAACTCGCCGCGATTGACGTCATACCAGAAGAGTGGGGTGGAGATACTCAGTTTGTGAATGTTTCTGCCGAAACGGGTGAGGGTATTGAAGCCCTTCTTGAGGCGGTGAATTTACAAGCCGAAATTCTAGAGCTAAAGGCCGTTATCGACGCTCCGGGACGTGGAGTTGTAATCGAATCAAAATTAGAACGAGGGCGAGGACCAGTAGCAACCGTCTTAGTCCAGAACGGGACGCTGTGCCAAGGCGACGTAATTATTGCAGGAGAGACATTCGGCAAAGTAAGAGCTCTAGTGAACGACCAGGGTCAGACCCTAGAGAGTGCCGGGCCATCCATGCCGGTCGAGGTTCTTGGATTAAACGGAACTCCTGATGCGGGCGATGACTTCTCAGTGACAGCAGATGATCGAAGTGCCCGGGAACTAGCGGAATTTCGTGCCGATCGGAGTCAAGAACAGCGTCAAGCACTGCAGCAAGCGGCCAAGTTAGACAATATGTTTGCAAACCTTGGGAAGGGTGAAAAAAGAATCCTCAAATTGGTTTTAAAGACAGATGTACGTGGTTCCCTCGAGGCTATAACGCAATCTTTTGCCGAGATTGGCAATGAGGAAGTGCACGTAAATGTTTTGGGCTCGGGGGTAGGGGGCATATCCGAATCGGATGCCACGATGGCTATGACTTACGATGCGGTCGTTTTTGGTTTTAATGTAAGGGCGGATAATTCAGCGAAAGAATTGATCGAGAAAGAAGGGATCGAACTCAGGTATTACAGTGTCATCTACGAATTGCTCGACGATGTTAAGACCATACTAGAAGGTATGCTGGCTCCGGAGATTCGTGAGGAAATCGTAGGTACTGCGGAAGTGCGGGATGTTTTCGAATCTCCGAGATACGGACAAATAGCCGGTTGTATGGTGGTCGAAGGAACCATGTTCCGAAACAAAAGCATCCGCGTATTGAGAGAGAATGTTGTGATCTACGAAGGCGAATTAGAGTCACTTCGGCGATTCAAAGATGATGTAGGCGAGGTTAGAAATGGCCTCGAGTGCGGTATCGGCGTGCGTAACTATAACGATGTTCGATCGGGTGACAAAATTGAAGTTTTTGACACCTCAGAAGTTGCAAGGGTTCTGTGAAACTGGCTTCGCGTGATCACCGGACAAGTGGTCGAGAGCTTCGTGTTGGGGACTTTTTGCGTAAGGAACTCGCGGAAGCCGTTCAACGTGAAATGCGCGATCCAAGGGTTGGCATGTTGTCTATCACGGACGTCGTAGTTAGTAGGGACCTCTCTTATGCTGATGTCTACTTCACTACCGTTTCGGCGCAGCAAGAGGAAGATAAAGACGAAGTCCTTCGCGTACTGCAAGGCGCCGCCGGCTTCCTGCGCTCGGTTTTAGCTCGACGCCACGTGATGCGGACTACTCCTGCGCTGAGATTCCACTACGATGAATTGATCCAAAGCGGTCCGGAGCTCGAAGCATTAATTGATCGGGCGGTAGCTTCTGATCAAGGGCGAGATGACTGCCTAGTGCACACGGAAACTTCTGATGGGTCGTAGTCGAAAAGGTCGAGATGTCAGTGGCGTTGTTGTCTTGGATAAACC
>CAXDSX010000097.1:0-8762 GCA_963992075.1 uncultured Pseudomonadales bacterium
AAAAATAACGATCCGTGGGGGAGCGGCGGCGATCAAGGACCGCCTGACCTAGATGAAGCGTTTCGCAAGTTCCAATCCCAACTATCGGGGTTGTTCGGCCGCCGCGGCGGTGGCTCGGCTTCGACAGGTGGGGGAGGCGCGGGCAAGCGCTATTTCCTATATCTCGGGCTAGTCGTTCTTTTTGGCTATATTGCGACAGGTATCTATCAAGTTGATCAGCAAGAACGTGGCGTTAAATTCACGCTAGGAAAGGTGCATGACATACCGATCCAGCCTGGTCTCGCCTTTTACTTTCCGTTGATTCAAAGCGTCCAAGTCGTCAACACCACTAAATTGAATACTAATCACCACGAATCGTTGATGTTGACCGAGGACGAAAACATCGTCGACGTTAGTCTGGACGTGCAGTGGCTCGTGCGGGATCCCATCAAGCACGTGGTTGCCATAAGAGATCCAGAAAATAGTTTGGTGCAGGCCACTGAAAGTGCGTTGCGGCACGTTGTTGGAAGTTCCACGCTCGATTCGGTGGTAACGGAAGGCAGGGCGCAGATGGGGGCGGCAGTACAAATGCGCCTACAAGACCGTTTGGATCGTTATGAAACCGGCATCATGGTAAGTAAGGTCAACATTGACCGATCCGGGCCTCCGCCGCAGGTAAAAGATGCATTCGACGATGTTCAACGAGCGAAAGAAGATGAATCGCGCTACATCAACGAAGCCCGAGCATACGCCGAACAGATCCTCCCGGAAGCACGCGGTAATGCGGAGCGGGTGATTGCCGAAGCCAATGCATATCGCGATCAAGTGGTAGCGCGTTCGGATGGAGAGGCGCAACGGTTTACCAAATTGCTTGCCGAATACCAATTGGCAGAGCGAGTCACCCGAGATCGACTCTACATCGAATCGTTGGAGTCGGTGTTGTCCAAAAGTGCGAAGGTGATGGTTGACGTCAAAGGAGGTAACAACATGCTGTATCTGCCCTTGGATCAGTTGCGGCGACAAAGTGGCGATAGTGAAGACTCCGCTAATCAGAGTTCAGTTGATCAGGCTGCGGACGACATCATGCGCGCGATAGAACGTAACTCGGGCTCGTCGCGGCTGCGGCGAGACGGTCGGTAGGAGGCAAAATCATGGGTCGGAACTTTATACTTGTCCTAATAGTGTTAGCGGTGCTGATGGTAATCACCGATGCCGCCAACGTAAGGCCGTTCTTTATCGTCAAAGAAACTGAACGTGCGCTATTACTCCGCTTTGGAGAGGTTGTGCGGGCAGATATCGCCCCGGGGCTTCATTTCAAAATCCCGATAGCAAACAACGTACGTAAATTCGACGCGCGTATCCTGACGCTCGATTCGGCACCTGAACGGTACTTTACGATCGGGAAAAAACCTCTAGACGTGGACTCTTTCGCGAAATGGCGGATCGTTGATGTGGAAGGGTTTTACACGGCATCGGGTGGGGGCGATGAGGCTATTGCACGAGGCATCCTGTTGAATCGAATCAATGAAGGCTTGCGTAACGAGATTGGTAAACGCGATATGCACGAAGTTATCTCGGGTGAACGCGACGAGCTGATGCAGGTGCTTACCACTTCGCTCGACGCGATTGTACGAGACGACGTTGGTGTCGAGATCATCGATATACGGGTTAAAAAAATCGAACTGCCAGCGGAGGTCTCGACCACGGTCTATCAACGAATGAACTCCGAGCGGGAAATTGAGGCGAAGCAGTATCGTGCGACGGGTAACGAGCAGTCATTGATCATTCGGGCAGATGCGGACAGACAGGTGGTGGTTATTGAAGCCAACGCGTACCGCGATTCTGAAACGATACGTGGTGACGGTGACGCAACCTCGGCACGTATATACGCTGAGGCATATGGTCGAGATCCCGAGTTTTATCGGTTTTACCGCAGCATTAACGCGTACAAGGATGTGTTTCAGGGAAAAAATGACATGCTGGTCATTGATCCATCGAGCGAATTCTTTAAGTACCTCAAGAGCGACCAGGGTTAGCTTTCAAGTATCGCTGGCACCGGTAAGTGACCATACTGTGGGAACAGATTGGGGCAGCGTTGTGCCTTGTCCTCGTGATTGAAGGGATTTTGCCGTTCCTTTTCCCAGCACGCTGGCGAACATTGGCGGAGTCGTTGCGAAGTGTCGATGATAAAACCATCCGCTTGGTGGGGTTCGCCAGCATGGTGCTGGGCGCTGGCCTCTTATTCCTGGTGAAATCTTCATGAGTGGCGACGTCCGTTGATGCGTGGCCGGAATATTGTCGTCGTTGGGGCCCAATGGGGTGATGAAGGCAAAGGTAAAGTCGTCGATCTTCTTACCAAAAGTGTGGGAGCTGTTGTTCGATTTCAGGGGGGACACAACGCTGGCCACACCCTCGTCATCGGTAATGAAAAGACAGTGCTGCACCTAATTCCGTCGGGAATCCTCCATGACAACGTAGACTGTCTCATTGGAAATGGCGTCGTTCTTTCACCGAGCGCAGTTTTGGAGGAAATCGCCCAATTGGAGGCAAGGGGAGTTGAAGTACGAGAACGAATTACGCTCTCGCCCGCATGCCCATTAGTCTTGCCGTATCACGTTGCGACGGATATCGCCCGCGAAAAGGCTCGAGGTTCGGAGAAAATCGGCACCACGGGTCGTGGTATTGGTCCGGCTTACGAGGATAAGGTAGCTCGTCGAGGGGTGCGACTAGGTGACCTGTATCACGGCCAGGGGTTTGCAACCAAGTTGGCCGAAGTCATGGACTACCATAATTTTATGCTGGAAAAGTATTACAACGCTTCCACCGTTGATTTCCAGAAGACCTTTGACGAGACGTCTCGACTCGCAGAGGAAATCGAACCGATGGTCGGCGACGTGGGCCCCATCCTGCATGATCTTAATGCGCGCGGAGAGAACATTCTTTTTGAAGGAGCACAAGGCGCATTGCTGGATATTGACCTAGGGACTTACCCGTTCGTGACGTCGTCCCATACGATGGCGGGCGCGGCGTCGGTGGGCAGCGGCTTCGACCCCAGCCGACTCGATTATGTCTTGGGCATTGTCAAAGCATATTCCACGAGGGTCGGCTCTGGTCCGTTCGCGACTGAGCTCTTTGACGATGTTGGTAAGCATCTAGCCGATAAGGGTCATGAATTCGGCTCCACCACCGGTCGTCCACGTCGGTGTGGTTGGTTTGATGCAGCTGCCGTAAATCGCGTTGTTAGGATGACGGGGTTGTCAGGACTCTGCATGACCAAACTAGATGTCTTGGACGGGCTAGAGACTGTTCGTGTGTGTACAAAATACGAGGGACTCGACGGGCAAATCGCATCGGCGCGCTTTGGTAGTGAATACTATTCTGAACTTTCGCCCTCATATGAAGACTTGCCTGGTTGGCAGGAATCGACAGTGGGTGCTCGCGACTTTAAGGACCTTCCCGACAATGCGCAGGCATATGTTCGGCGCATTGAAGAGACGGTGGAGGCTCCTATTGCGATGATCTCGACGGGTCCGGATAGGCATGACACGATCGTCTTGACAGAAATCTTGGAAAAACAGGAATAAGTTTTCGTGAAGTGTAAAACGTCGGGTAAGGCGCGTGGGCATCGTGGTTGATCCCAAGTTGTTGGAGATACTGGTGTGTCCGATAACGAAAACCGACTTGGTGTATAAGCGCGAAGTGGGGGAACTGTGGTCTAAAGCTAGTGGGTTGGCGTTCCCGGTTCGGGACGGCATTCCCATTATGCTGGAAGATCAAGCGCGCTCGTTGACGCCCGAGGAACAACGATCGCTGAAATAAGGGACAGATGACAATTGGTTGGCACAGAATGAATTCGCTATCATGGCTGGCTCTTTGGCCTGAGTTTGCGGTGCGAAAGTCGTTTAACCGCGAGTTGTAGGGAAGGAACCGGGAAGATGAATAAACCAGAACTCGTCTCAGAGACGGACATGCCTGATGTCGCAATGCGGGAGCTGCTAAATCCCGAGGGTACCCTTGATTGGGTGGGGATGAGCGATGTACACCAACCGCTAAAGATCCGTGATGGGCATGAGGAGCGAGAGGTCCAGGCAAAAGTACAGATTTATGTGAATCTGGATGACACACAGGCCAAAGGGATTCACATGTCGCGCCTCTACTTAATTTTGGATGAGCATTCCAGTACTCGTCCACTGACGGTAGCTGGTCTTAAATTGCTCTTGAGTTCCCTTTTGGAATCGCATCGGGGTCTCTCGACCAGCGCGTTTGTACAGTTCGATTTCGACTATTACGTGCGGCGGTCTGCGCTAGTGTCTGAAAATGCCGGTTGGAACAGTTATCCCGTGTCACTGAAAGGGACGTATCTGAACGGTGAAGTAAATGTCGAACTTTCACTCGGCGTTCTTTATTCAAGCACGTGTCCGTGTTCTGCCGCGTTGGCGAGGCAGCTTATTCAGCAGCAGTTTGAAGAGGATTTCGGCCGTCAGGGTGACGTTAAGATGTCTGAAGTAAAAGCTTGGCTCGGAACCGAAGATGGAATTATGGCGACGCCCCACAGTCAACGTAGCCTAGCTCGTGTGTTGGTCAAACTTGACGACAGTATGGAATCGTTCCCTATCACGGATCTCATCGACCGAGTGGAGGACGTTCTGAAAACCCCGGTCCAAACGGCGGTGAAGCGTGAAGATGAGCGGGAGTTTGCTCGACTCAACGGCGAAAACCTTATGTTTTGTGAAGATGCTGGTCGAAAACTTAAAACCAGTCTTCAAAGCGACAAACGAGTCAAAGATTTTTGGGTAAGGGTTGAGCATCATGAGAGCCTTCACGCACACAACGCGGTGAGCGTGTTTACCAAAGGCGTTGCAAAGGGTTACTTGCCCATTCCCTAATCGTTTCGAGGCGATGCGGGCGTATCGTCAACTCTGCAAATTAAGACTCACTTTCCGTTTGTTCATCGGGTGGATAACCGTCCTCGGGCAACCCAATATCGTCCTAAAGACTACGATTTGTAACTTTGTCGCGGCAGTCAATGAATGGCCGACCCACCTTTCGTACCAGACTTAGGCTTTCTCGACCGGCCAGGCGAAAAAAGGTTGATCGTGGACGAACGATGCGCGTTGATCCCCAGCTATAGGTGTGATGAGCTGAAAGCAAAGAGGGAATGGTCGAGCTTCGATAATGAGTGATTGTTGTCGAACTGCCGAGCATGGGGAAGATGATGAGTGAGAGGAAAGTCACGGTTGCAGCAACACAAATGGCGTGTAGTTCGAATATTGATACGAACTTGGCGAAAGCGGAATCGCTAGTGCGCAAAGCGACGGATTCAGGTGCGAACATCGTTCTGATTCAAGAGCTGTTCGCATGGCCCTATTTTTGCAAGGACCAGTTGGATAGGTTCTTCAACCTTGCAGAGCCTGTTAACGATTCCAAAGTCATTCGACACATGAGTAAGCTTGCGAAGGAATTGGGCGTAGTTCTACCAGTGTCCTTTTTTGAAAGAGATAACAACGTCTATTACAACTCGCTCGTGGTCGTTGATGTCGACGGTGAAGTTGTATCTCACTATCGCAAGAGCCATATACCCGATGGTCCTGGATACCAGGAAAAGTACTACTTCTCGCCTGGCGACACCGGGTTTGTCGTTTCGACTACAAGTTTTGGCACGATTGGGGTGGGCATTTGTTGGGATCAATGGTTTCCGGAGGCAGCAAGAGCACTGGTGTTGCAAGGGGCTGAGATTCTCTTTTACCCGACGGCCATTGGTAGCGAGCCGTTGACGGGGTTGAGAAGCCGCGATCATTGGCAACGTACAATGCAAGGTCATGCCGCGGCGAATATGGTACCGGTGATTGCGTCGAATCGGATTGGTGCGGAACAGGGTGAAGCGTGCCGACTCGAATTTTACGGATCGTCGTTCATCACTGACCAAACTGGAGCGAAAGTCGAACAAGCGAGTGAAGTTGACGAACAAGTGCTTCTTCACGAATTTGATTTAGATGCGATCAGATTGGAGCGTACCGGCTGGGGTCTATTTCGAGATCGAAGGCCCGAGTTGTATGGGCCAATCGTCAGCATGTCAGGCAAGAACGCCAAGTAAGAGTGCCTGCTGTCGCTCCAGCGCGAAAGCGCGTTTATTACCCGCGGAAACGCTGATGTTTTGCCAAGGATCTGGGGTATGACCACATTTGATGTGGTGGTTGTGCCCCTAACACCCAAGCCCACCTTTTTTGTGTCTGGCTAGGAACAACAATAGTTGTCTTGATGATGTAAAATCCGCGCCGTTCCGTTAGACCCACCGTTTTTCTATCTGTCCAGGTTCGACAAGAATTACTCTGATCATTCCGGTCCCCGGGCCCCCTCAAGTTAGGAGGCACAAATGGGTGACACATTGATGTGTTTTGGAAGACTTAAGGCTTGGAGACGTTATAAATAATGAGGTTTAGAGAGTGGCAATTATACGGTTGGTGCCGAGGAGAGGACTTGAACCTCCACGGGGTTACCCCCACTAGCTCCTGAAGCTAGCGTGTCTACCAATTTCACCACCTCGGCATGAGGGACGCGGACTTTACTACAGGGGTTCGGTATTGAACATATTGTCGGCGATCGTCGCGGAGAGTTTTCCTTTCGATGAATGAAATAAGAGGGCTACAGGCTTCCCACATACTTGCGGCCCTTGACGAGATAGGACCAGCTTCTTGGGCCGATTTGGTCAGCCATCTGCGTGTCGGCAAAGGGAAAGGCGGCAATAAACTTAGGCGGGTACTCAATAGATTGCTGGAAGATGGAGAAATTGTTCGACAGGGCCGTAGTCAATATCGCCTCAATGATCAAAGTGACCAGAGCGGTGTCGTTAACCGAATTGGATCTCAACTCTTTGTATCTAGTCGGGAAAGCGGTTCCACTGAGCTTCGAGCTACCAGCGGTATTCGCGAAGGAGACACGGTTCGCACGAGGTTGAGCGGTGGAGTTGCGCGGTTTGTGGAATTGATCAAGCCGTCTTCGATACCGGTTGTTGGTATCTATCACCGTGATCGAAGTCACGCACACGTTGAATCGCTCGAGCCGGGATATAACCAACACATCGAATTGGTCGCGCCGTATCCAGGCTGTCGAGCAGGAGACGTTGTAGAGGTTCAAATTCTTGATGTAGAACGTGGCCGGGTGAGGGGAAAAGTAAAAACCGTAATACGGCACAAGAACGAAGTCGAACGTGCTTGTGGGGCAATGCTTCATGCCCACCGTATACCTAACAAATGGCCCGAAGAGGTTGCGCGCGCGCGTATTCGAAAAACGTTACGTGAGGCCGATAGGAAAGGTCGCAAGGACTTACGTGACACGGTGTTCGTCACCATCGACGGTGAAGATGCTCGCGATTTTGATGACGCGATTTACGCGGAGCCTAGATCACGGGGTGGCTGGCGATTGTTGGTGGCGATTGCTGATGTCGCCCACTACGTGCGACCCGGTTCCGCGCTCGACCAAGAAGCGTTCGCGAGAGGAAACTCGGTCTATTTTCCGGATCGGGTGATTCCGATGCTGCCCGAAAGTTTATCTAACGACCTTTGTTCGCTTCGGCCCAATGAAGACCGTTTGGCCATGGTTTGCGAGTTAACGCTCACTCCCAGCGCGAACGTTACCGACGTCTCATTTTACGAGGCGGTGATTCGCTCACATGGTCGCCTTACCTATACGGAGCTTGACCAATACCTGAAAAGCGCTGAAACGAATTGGTCCGCCACGATTTGCGCCAGTCTTCAGCATCTCTACGCGGTATATAGAGGCCTGCGCGAGCGACGGGCCGATAGAGGCGCTCTTGACTTTGAGTCACATGAAGGACGGGTCGAGATTCATCGGGGTAAAGCTGTGGGGGTGACACGTGTAGTAAGTACTGAAGCCCACGGCATTGTCGAAGAAGCCATGATTGTCGCCAATGTCGCGGCCGCTAAGTATCTCCAAAGCACGAAATCCGGACCCATGTATCGCGTGCATGAACCGCCTGAACAGGCAAAAATCGAACAACTTCGCAATATTTTCCAGTCAGTTGGCCAACGGTTTAACGGAGCCATTAGGTATCCAAGAGATCTTCAACGCGTTCTTTCCGCCACACATAAGACCCGTATCGAGCCGTGGATCTGGCAGATGTTGATTCTTCGAACATTGCAACAAGCACGCTATTCCCCCGACGACAAAGGTCACTTTGGTCTTGCATTGTCGAGCTACGCGCACTTTACGTCGCCGATTCGACGATACGCGGATCTGGTCAATCATCGTTTAATTAAGGCGCGACTTCGAAAAGCGCGATCGGGCACCCCGGGTTATGAAGCGCTCGCGGACGTTGGAACGCATATATCGATGACCGAGCGTCGTGCCGAAAATGCGACGCGCTCGGTCGACGCTTGGTTGAAGTGCGCACTGGTCGAGGAACGCGTGGGCGAAGCCTTCGGAGGAACGATTGTGACGGTTACTGAATTCGGCGTTTTTGTCGAACTTGATGACCTTTGCATTCAAGGACTTTTGCACGTGTCGAGGTTGGGGTCGGATTACTACAAATGGGTGCCTAACACGATGAGCTTGGTGGCAGACCGTTCAGGGCATCGCTTTACGATCGGGCAGAAGATCAGGGTGGTGATTGAGGATGTGTCGGTGGAGTTGGGCCGTATCAATCTCCGCTCGGAGACGCCGAGCCGAAAACGGAAGATTGGACGACCAAGAAGAAAGAAAGCGCTTTGACGGCAATTGACGAAAATATGGTGAGTGGTTTTCATGCGATTGAGGCCGTACTTACC
>CAXDSX010000098.1:0-8589 GCA_963992075.1 uncultured Pseudomonadales bacterium
AAGACGGCATACGAGATCAGCCTCGGTCTCGTGGGCTCGGAGATGTGTATAAGAGACAGCGTTTTGGTGGCCCTGGCCGCATGGGTAATTGCCCTGAATCCAGAAAGTCGGGTCCTGGATCTGGTCGCCTATGCTTGGGCTGGTCTGGGTGCAAGTCTCGGACCGTGCGTGCTTTATTGTCTTTTCTGGAAAGGCACAACTGGCCAGGGTCTTATTGCAGGAATGTTGGCTGGTGGTTCGACAATATTTGTATGGAGGAATCTGACAGGTGGGATATTTGAGTTATATGAAATATTACCGGCATTCGTTCTTGCCGCTATCGCCATCTATTTCGTAAGTCGCCTGTCGAATTCCAGTGAACGGAGTCAAAGTGAATAAGGAGACTGAATACGGAGAACTTAAACTCTCATGAACTCTTTTTTAGTGGAACTACGTTATCGGCCCGCTTTACATAAATCTGGCGTATATGCTGTGGCCCGTTGATACCGATGCGACCAGAGTCAAAAAAACGTAGTTCACATCTTTCTTTGCGACCACCGTCACCAGATAAGACGATCGAATTACCAGAGATTTGCCATTTGCCCGTTTCTTTTCGAGTATCGGTTCGAAAACGATAGATCCCAGCGGAAAGTGTGCCTCGTAATTCGAGAGAGACAGGTCGGGTGCGGTCGTCATCTAGATCCCATACGCCCGGCAGGTTTAATTGCTTCAACCAGCGTTCGCGCGTTTTTCGAGCTGATTTAAACCAAAGGGCAACCAGCGCAACGATCAAGCCGACGATGATTTGACTCATCCGTATATCGTCATGCCTGAACGGGTTTTACGCAATGTTTTCTCTGTGAACGCTGATAATGGTTGCATCGAGCGTTTGGTCGGACCAGTCGCAAACGTCTTGGATGGTTTTGTGGACAATCTTTTGGCTGCTCGCTATTGCCACGAAAGTCCACTGTGCCTGGTCGTGAATATCGTTTCGACCCGATTCACAGACTGCCATATTGGTGACACGACCAAACTTTTCACGTAATCGACCAAGTCGACGTCTTTTCTCTTTGAGCGACCGGCAACCAGGTAGATGAAAATTAATTTGTAGCGATTCGGCGTGTATCGGGACAACCTAAATACGTGATGATACGAATCTGTTCATGAAGAGCTCACATGATTCCTCATTGGAAATCTCAAAAAGCGCTGCGATACAACGTATCCACTAAACCGATTACGCTCAGAACCCGGTCTTAGATACGTCGTTAGGTATCAGGGGGTAACTTATGCCCGCCCACTTTTGGACAATTCGGACAACCTGGCATGAGTAGCCGTACTCATTGTCATACCAGGCGTAAACAACCGCCCTGTTGCCGTCGACAATGGTTGCTCCGGAATCCACGATGCACGCGTGTCGATCGCCGATAAAGTCTGAAGAGACAACCTCCATCGATTCGGTGAAATTAATCTGACGCTGTAATGCTGAATGCAATGCCATGTGACGAAGGTGATCGTTGACGTCTTTGGTATCCGTCTCTTTCGTCAGCGTCAGATTGAGTATGGCCAGAGATACATTTGGCGTGGGAACGCGAATCGCATTGCCCGTGATCTTCCCCTCGAGTTCTGGCAATAACTTTACGATGGCTGAAGACGCACCGGTTTCTGTAATCACCATATTTAGGGCCGCTCCGCGCCCCCGTCGATTCTTCTTGTGGTAGTTGTCCGTTAAGTTTTGGTCGGGAGTGTAGGCGTGTACGGTTTCCACGTGCCCGTGATTGATTCCGAATTGGTCGTTCATCGCTTTAAGCACGGGTACGATGGCGTTGGTCGTACACGATGCAGCGGAGATAATTTTATCTGACTCGTTGAGCTCGCTTGAATTGATTCCTGAAACGTAGTCTTTGACCGCGCCTTTCCCTGGTGCCGTCAATAACACGCGCTCGACGCCTTTTGATTCGAGATGTTGTGCGAGCCCTTCGGTGTCTCGCCACACGCCGGTATTGTCGATAACGATCGCGTGATCGATACCGTAGTCGGTGTAGTCGATTTCGCTGGGCTTGTCGGCATGGATGAGTTGGATCACATTGCCGTTTGCAATAATGCAATTGTTTTCTTGGTCTGTCCTGACGGTGCCTTGAAAAGGGCCATGGACGGAGTCCCGACGCAAAAGTTCCGCTCGTTTTTCGAGGTCTTCCTCGGAGCTTTTGCGGATGACGACGGCTCGGAGACGAAGCTGATCTCCTCCGCCTGTTTTTTCTATCAGGAGGCGAGCTAATAACCGCCCAATTCGTCCGAACCCGTAAAGCACGACATCCTGTGGTTTCGCCAGAGGCTTAACATGTCGTCCGATCACTTCCTTACATGCGTGCTCGGTGAAGTCGAAGACGGATAATTCAGGCTCATCGCCGTTACGATCCATGTACTCGCTTGCTAGTTTTCCGACGTCAACATGAGATGGGCCGAGGTCCAGCTCGGCCATTGCCTCCAAAATAGGAAAACTCTCAAACTCGGAGAGTTCGTTATGGGCTACCTGACGCACGAATCGATGGGTCTGCATAATCTCGAGGACACTTTGATTGTGCAGGGGCTGACCGTAACAATAGGTGACCACATTCCGTCGATAGAGGGTCCCGATAATGGGAATCATCGCTTCAGCGAGGGCCTCACGCTCTTTCCAGTCGGGAAAATAATCGTCTAGGCTGGCAAGGGCCACGAGCTATCCTTATTGCGTATTCGGAGCGGGCGGAATGATAGGTATTAGGCCTGTATCAGTAAAGACTGAAGCGACGAATTTGCGTTCAACGTTTTCGGAATGGTGATGAGGGCCGCGATTTGGCGACTCCATGACTACAAGCACATGTCGAAAGAGGCATGAAAGCCTTCACCTGAAGCTTTGATTAATCTCCATTAACTTTTTTGAGCCTGGGCAAAGCACAGATTCGTCGAGGGAATTGAGAGGAACATCCGACGTCGCTAATATTTCATGACAATCGTGTGGATCACGGGAAACATAAAGGAGACCCGTGACAACCTCTCCCCGTTCTTGAGCTGCTTGGACATGACCTAGTGCCTTTACCCGGTCATAGGGGTCATATTCATCCGATAGTTTGTTTAAATGTAGGAGTGAACCGTCGGGCATCTGGACTGATTCACTTGTTCCAGGTTCGTAATCGACGGTAATTTCATCGTGGGGGACCACGACGTCTGCATCAACAACATGCTCGGTGTGTTGACGAACATAATCGTAACTTTTAGTCGATCCTGGGTGATTGTTGAACATGACACACGGAGAAATGACATCGATAAAAGCAAACCCTTTATGCATGATCGCAGCTTTGACCAACGGTACGAGTTGCTGCTTGTCCCCTGAAAAACTTCGAGCTACGAAACTCGCCCCAATTTGTAGAGCCATGGACACCATGTCGATTGGTGCGTATAGGGTTGGTGCACCTTTCTTACTCGTTGAGCCAAGGTCATTCGTGGCCGAAAACTGACCCTTTGTAAGTCCGTACGTCCCATTGTTGTCGACGATATACAACATATCGATCTTTCGACGAACAATGTGTCCAAATTGCCCTAGTCCGATGGACGCGCTGTCGCCGTCGCCGGAAACACCCACGCAATACATGTCTCTGTTGGCTAGGTTTGCGCCGGTAGCGACCGATGGCATGCGCCCATGGACCGAGTTAAATCCGTGGGAATTTCCTAGGAAATAGCTAGGTGTTTTTGATGAGCATCCTATGCCGGATATTTTGAGGAATCGGTGCGGCGGTATTGAAAGTTCAGCACAGGCTTGAACGATTGCGGCGCTGACAGAATCGTGGCCACATCCTGCACAGAGTGTCGATACAGAGCCCTCATAATCCCGACGATTCAGTCCTATTTCGTTTAATTTCAAAAGGGGGTGATGAACCTCGGGTTTGCTAACGTAGGTCATGACTGCACCTCTTTCAAAAGGGGTAAGTTGTGGTCTGTGTAATAGGCCAAGATTTGCTCGTGAATTGTATCTGCCGAGATGGAGAAGCCACCGTAATAGAGCACGGAGACGAATCGCGCCGGATCAATTTCTAGTTCGTTGATAAGCAGGGTCCGCATTTGCGCGTCGCGATTTTGTTCGGCAACGAAAAGAATGTCATGTTTTTCGATAAAACTTCGGACCGCCTCGCTAAACGGAAACGCGCGCAGTCGCATGGTATCTAGCTGAATGCCGTCGTCACTTAATCGATCTAGCGCCTCACCCATAGGCAACGCGGTTGTACCGTAGTAGATAATCCCTGCTTTTCGATCACCGTCGTTAATTTCGGGTGACGGAACGAGTGTTTTTGCGGTATCCCACTTTTTGAGGAGACGATTCATGTTGGCCGTATACGCTTCAGGGGATTCTGTATAAACCGCGTATTCATCGCGTGATGTGCCTCGCGTAAAGAAAGCGCCTTTTGTTGGGTGTGTTCCGGGCAGTGTTCTGTAACCAATTCCGTCACCGTCCACATCAAGATAACGTCCGAATTGCCCGATCTCATCCAATCTTTCCTGGCTAAGCACTTTCCCTCGATCGTACTGACGACCGTCGTCCCAGACTAAAGGTTCAGAGACATGCTCGTTCATCCCGAGTTCAAGATCGCTCAAGACGATGATGGGGGTTTGTAGCCGATCGGCTAGATCCAGAGATGAGGCGGAGAAATCAAAGCACTCTTTCGGTGATGCAGGAAAAAGTATGGGGTGTCGAGTATCGCCATGTGAAGCGTAGGCGGCGGATAGAAGATCTGCTTGTTGTGTTCTAGTCGGCATGCCGGTTGAAGGACCTGCACGCTGGATATCAAAAAGCACGGCTGGGATCTCCGCGAAGTAGGCAAGACCGAGAAATTCTGTCATCAATGACACCCCGGGTCCCGATGTTGCAGTGAAAGAACGGGCACCGTTCCACCCTGCCCCGATTACTATCCCCATTGCAGCCAGCTCGTCTTCGGCTTGGATCACTGCGTAATTCTTTCGATCGGTTTCGGGATCTACTCGAAGCCTCGATGCGTGTTGCTCAAACGCCTCTGCCATCGACGTTGAGGGCGTTATGGGGTACCACGCGCAGACGGTTGCGCCGCCATAGATTGCGCCAAGGGCAGCCGCCTCGTTGCCATCGATTAAGATACGGTCCCCTACCCTGTCGCAGCTGCGGACTTGAATAGGCAACGGCGAGTCCATGTAATCGTGTGCATAACCGCGTCCAATTTCCATTGCAGTAATATTTGGCTGAATTAGATCGTCTTTGCCTTTGTACTGGGCGGAGACCATCCCGGTAATGATGTCGAAATCAATATTCAATAGGGCAGACAATGCGCCGAGATAAACGATGTTCTTGAAAAGTTGGCGCTGTTTGGGATCTTGAAATTCGGATTGGACGAGCTTCGATAATGGGATACCAAGATCAACAACATCGGCGCGGCTTAAGCGACGGTCGCCTCCCTGCGAGTTGTCGTGCAACAAGAATCCCCCCGTAACAATCGACGCGAGGTCTTCTTCATAGGTTTCTGCGTTCATCGCCACCATGATATCGACGCCCTCTCGACGTCCCATATAACCCTTTTCAGAGGTTCGCACTTCGAACCAGGTTGGTAAGCCCTGGATATTCGATGGAAATATATTCCGTGTGGCGACGGGAATACCCATGCGAAAAAGGGCTTTGGCGAACATGCCATTCGCGCTTGCTGAACCTGATCCGTTTACGTTGGCAAAACGGATGACAAAATCGTTATAACTTGTCATTCCGCATATGAACCCATTTGCGGGATATGTATCACAGACTTTTGCATGTCCCAAGCGTTTGTAGGACAACGCTCAGCACAGAGCCCACAGTGTAGGCAGAGGTCTTCGTCTTTAACCATAACCCGTCCTGTTTCGAGATGTCCCGACACGTAGAGATCTTGTTCTAGGTTTTCTGCTGGAGCCATGAGCATAGGGCGCAAAGCGCTTTCTTCATCATTGGCGGTAAAGCTAATACAGTCCATTGGGCATATGTCGACACAAGCGTCGCATTCGATGCATAGCTTGTCGGTAAACACGGTCTGTACGTCACAGTTGAGACAACGTTGTGCCTCGTCTAATCCGAGTTTTTCGTCGAAGCCTAACTCAACCTCTACCTTGATGTTTTTCAAGGACGCTTCTATATGGGCGTGCGGGACAATGTGACGCACCGAGGGATCGTGTTCGGCATCGTAACTCCATTCGTGGATACCCATTTTTTGGCTGAGAAGATTAACGCCCTCGGGCGGCCGTTCGCCCTTAACGTCCTTGTCTTGACAAAACAGGTGAATAGAAATGGCTGCTTTGTGCGCATGCGCGGAAGCCCAAATGATGTTTTCGGGACCTAGGGCTGAGTCGCCCCCAAAAAATATTTTCGGATTGGTTGATTGAAGAGTGTCTTCGTCGAGCATAGGACAGTCCCATTTATCGAACTCGACGCCGATGTCCCGCTCAATCCAAGGGCAGTGGTTCTCCTGTCCAATGGCCATGAGGATATGGTCGGCCTCTATAAATACATCGGGCTCCCCACTGGGGACGTACTTCAGACGGCCGTCCTCTTCGACCGGCGTAACACATTCAAACAAGACGCCCTTCAACTTACCGTTCTCATGGATGAACTCTTTTGGGGGCCGGTTGTTGATGATGGGGATGCCTTCGTTCATGGCATCTTCTTTTTCCCAATCGCTTGCTTTCATCACGTCAAATGCGCTACGAACCACCACAGTTACAGATTCCGCGCCTAAGCGAGTCGAGGTTCGGCAACAATCCATAGCGGTGTTACCGCCTCCCATGACGATGACTTTTCCGGAAATACTCGTCGTATGACCAAACGCGACGCTAGACAGCCAATCAATCCCGATGGAGATATGGTCGTCAACTTCGATTCGGCCGGGAATCTCCAAGTCACGTCCTCGGGGAGCGCCAGTCCCGACAAAATAGGCGTCATAATCCATGTCGAGCATGGCTTGCATACTCGTTATTTCGTAATCGAAGTGGGTTTTAACTCCCATGTTTAGAATGAGGTCAACTTCTTCATTTAACACGTCAGCAGGCAGTCTGAATGCGGGAATCTGACTGCGCATCATCCCGCCGCCGGCTGAATCGCGATCAAACATGTCAATCTCATACCCGAACGGCAATAAGTCTCTAGCCACTGCGAGGGACGCAGGACCGGCCCCCAAAAGTGCAATTTTCTTGCCGTTTTTCTCGAGGGGCACCCTTGGGAGGAAGGAGGTAATGTCGCCCTTGTGATCAGCGGCAACCCGTTTCAGCCGACATATCGCGACGGGTTTTTCCTCTGTCCTTACCCTCCTGCATGCGGGTTCGCAGGGTCGGTCACACGTTCTTCCGAGGATCCCCGGAAAGACGTTTGAATCCCAATTGATCATGTAAGCTTCGGTATAGCGTTGCTGGGCGATGAGCCGTATGTACTCGGGTACTGGCGTATGTGCAGGACAAGCCCATTGACAGTCGACTACTTTGTGGAAGTAGTTTGGGTCCAGAATGTTGGTTGCTTTCATTCAAATACGGGCTGCGCGGATTCTGCAACCGTCAAGGAGGGATAGGATTTCCTCGTCAAAACGCGGACTTTACTGCTTCTTTTAGCTTGCTACCAGAAGAATCGTACGTAATTGTCGAGAGTGGAGGTGTTGCTCGAAGCAATATTCATGGATCTCAAGAACCTCACTAAACAAATACAGGTTCCTGCGCCGCACGTGGTTCACAACTGGCAGGGAGGTGCTGGGTGCGCGTATTCCTGTTTGCTAGCTCGCTTAATTTCCGGTTCGGGTCGGTTTTTCGTATACGTGGCGTCAAGTTCGGAAGAAGTTGAACGGGTAGCGAATGAGCTTCTCTTCTTCGGCGTGCCGGGTGCACATGTTCTAACCTTTCCCGAGTGGGAAACTCTGCCTTACGACGTTTT
The DNA here is from genome assembly GCA_963992075.1 of uncultured Pseudomonadales bacterium. Classification (GTDB taxonomy): domain Bacteria; phylum Pseudomonadota; class Gammaproteobacteria; order Pseudomonadales; family Azotimanducaceae; genus UBA11889. The sequence continues at coordinate 7,916 of CAXDSX010000098.1, forward strand.
TTCCCCCCACGATGATCTGATATCTGACCGACTTGCAACATCCTTTGATTTGCTTCAAGCCACTAGCGGTGTATTGGTGGTTTCGGTGCGTAGCTTATTGCAATGCATGCCACCGACTCAGTTTGTTCGATCGCAGTCGTTCGTTTGTCAACGCGGGCAACGCTTCAACATTCAAGAAGAACGTCAACGACTGATACAGACCGGATATCGCCTCGTCGAGCTGGTGCTGGAGCGCGGGGAATTTGCTGTTCGTGGATCAATTGTCGACATCTTTCCGATGGGCAGTGATCGACCCATTCGCGTTGATCTTGATGACGAATTGATCGATGGGATCCGAACTTTTGATCCCGAATCCCAACGAACTGTCGAGAAACTCGACGCCGTTCGTTTATTACCGGCTAAAGAGTTTCCGTTGGACGACGTCGCTATCGCACGGTTTCGGGAGAGTTGGCACGATGCATTCGATGTGGATGTGCGTCGCTGTCCGATATACCAAGAAGTTAATGACCGGATTGCGGCGCAGGGTTTGGAGTACTACATGCCCCTTTTTTTTGAGTCCACGGGTACCTTGCTTGATTACCTACCTGAAGCATGTGTATCTGTCTCTTATACACATCTGACGCTGCCGACGAATAGAGAGGTGTAGATCTCGGTGGTCGCCCTATCATTAAAAA
>CAXDSX010000099.1:0-8587 GCA_963992075.1 uncultured Pseudomonadales bacterium
AGAGACAGATTATCTTCGTGACCGAGGCCGGCGATTTGCCGACCGAGACGATTTCGACGATGCCGTAGATTTCATTGGCTGGTATCTGAATCGGGCTTCCCGTCAGTTGTCGATTCCCCAAACAAACGTCCAACACCTATATCTCGCATACCATGAAGGCATGTCGGGGTATCGGCGGGGCAGCTGGAAACGTAATCGGTGGCTCAGAAACGCGGCTGCAAGAGTGAGCGCGAAGGCAGCAATTTACGAGGCGCAGCTCAAATCGTGTCGATCGAGTTTATCGAAGCGGCGGTGGTGGCGTCGTTAGCTTTCTCCTACGTACTCGACACGATAAATAACGCCTTCCTGGTCGTCCGATATGAGCAGATTCCCTGCTCGTGAAACGAGCACGTCGTTGGGACGACCTGAAGCTTTTTGTCCTTTAAGCCAGATATCGAGAAAGGGTTCGTAGGTTAAAGTTTGATCGGGCGCGGTGCGGATAACGCTGACGCGGTATCCGACCTTTTGGGTTCTATTCCAGGAGCCGTGTTCAGCGACAAAAAGCGCGTTTCGGTAGCTTGGGGGAAAGGCGTTTTTAGTATAGAAATCCATTCCGAGAACAGCGCTGTGGGCCTGTATCCGCAACACGGGCGGGACGAAAACTCGCTTTTCTATTTCCTTACCGAATTTGGGATCAACAATGTCCCCTGCGTGCACGAACGGGTAACCATAGTGTGCCCCCGGTTTTTCAACTACGTTGATCTCTTCAGCAGGAACGTCATCTCCGAGCATGTCGCGTCCGTTGTCAGAAAACCATAACTGGTGCGTATCCGGGTGCCATGCCATGCCGACACTGTTGCGAACGCCACGGGCATAGAGCTCCGATACACCCGTTTTCGGATCTATACGCAAGATACTCGCAAATCGTTCGTCCTTAGATAGGCAAATATTGCAGGGTGCACCGACCGGAACGTACAAGTGCTGGTCCGGGCCCACACTGAGGTATTTCCATCCGTGATGACGTTTTCTTGGCAATTCTTCGGTGACGATCTCGGGTTGAGGCCTGTTGCGAAATGTCGTTTCTATATTGCGGTACCGCAAGATACGGTTAAGCGCGCCGACGTAGAGGTCGTCGTTGAGAAGGGTGACTCCGCTGGGCATCGTCAGGCCGCTTGCAAACGTGACGACCTCCGGATCCGAAGTCGGGTTTGTCGGCGGAACGACAGCATAAAGCTTACCCGCTCGACGCGTTCCGACAAACAACATGCCGCTAGCACTTTCCGCCATTTGACGAGCATTCGGCACGTCGTTCGTGACGACAAAAACCTTAAAGTCCGTGCCATTCGCAACAATTTCTGTCGCGAGCATGAGCCAGAAAAGGTACAAAGCCACTTTCACGTGGGTAGTTTAAGGCCAGATGCTGGCACGCGCACTAAAAGACGAGATACAGGACGCCTACCGATCCTGGCTTGACGCTCGCGGATTCGATCCGCGCCGCGGACAACGTCAAATGATCGCCGATGTTGCTACCGTAATCACCGATGATGTCGATCGGATCTGCGTTATTGAGGCCGGCACGGGAACGGGTAAGACGGCTGCTTACTGCCTTGCCGTGATTCCGGTGGCACGAGCCCAAGGCAAAAAAATCGTGGTTTCAACAGCGACGATTGCATTGCAGGAACAGGTATTACTAAAGGATCTACCGGATCTCGCCGAGCATACGACGCTCGATTTCAGTTATGTCCTTGCTAAGGGCAGAAGTCGATACGTGTGTTTGAAAAGGCTTAACGAAGCGTTGGATTCAAACGTGAGCATGGTGATTCCCTTGTTCGATGAGCCGAGAACGAATGAACTCAAGATCTATGAATCGATGGCAACGTCGTTTGAACAAGGAAACTGGGACGGTGAGCAGGAGTCATGGGAAGAGCCGATTGATCATGAGAGTTGGCGTCGATTAACGACCGATCACCGGGGATGTGCGAACAATCGTTGCGACTTTTTTCAGAGTTGTCCGTTTTTCCGAGCAAGGGGAGGGATTGACGCAGCGGACATCGTGGTAGCGAACCACGACCTGGTTTTGGCGGATTTGAGCCTTGGGGGTGGCGTCATTCTTCCCCCGCCTGACGAGACGATACTGGTACTGGACGAAGCGCATCATCTCCCGCAAAAAACCCAACAACATCTCACGTTATCGGCACGTTTGATGGCAACGACCCGTTGGCTCGAGCAATTGAATACAACATTTGGAACGATGACGCAGCAATTTGGTCGACCACCAGAATTGCTCGCGATAACCCAAAAACTTGCCCGGGATTCGGCTGTGGTAACGAGCTTACTAATGGATTTGCAGGGGTTAACGACGAGCTTTTCTTTTTCTATTCAAAGCGATCGGAATGCGACATCTCGATTTTCGCTGGGTTGTATACCTCAGCCCGTCGTTGAACTGTGCGAACCGCTGTCAAGATATTTTCTTGATTTTGGCGATTTACTGGCCGTTGGCCATGCGCATTTGCAAGAGCTCATGGACGGAAGTCGAAATCGGAAGAATACCGAGGAAGCGGAGGAATGGCTGCCGGTGGTCGGCTTTCATCTCAACCGAGCGTCGCAGACAGGCAAACTCTTTTCAGATTACGCTGGGGCGGCCTCGGGAATTCCGTTATGCGCGCGTTGGGTGTTGCGTCAAGAGACCGATGCGGGAGTGGATTTTGAGTACTTATCGGCTCCGTTAGATCCAGGCGGAATCTTAAGCGAGATTCTCTGGCAGAAATGTTACGCGGCAGTACTGACTTCGGCGACGTTGTGTACGATGGGTAGCTTCGAACGTTTTCTTGAACAGGTCGGTCTAGGGGCCGACGTGTGCAATCGGCGTATTGAAAGTCCGTTTGAGTTCGGCCGAATAGCGACGCTTGCAATCCCTAGGATGGACTCTGATCCGGGTGATGCTGCGCTTCATACGGCAGAGCTGGGACGCCTTATACCAGGCTTACTGGAGTCGGATATCAGCGCCCTCGCCTTGTTCACCTCATGGCGTCAGATGGAGGCGGTTATAGATGTGCTGCCGCGGTCTATTCTTGACCATTGTCACGTTCAAGGACAGGGATCCAAACAGAAACTCGTGATCCAACATAAAGAGAAGATCGATGCCGGCGGACCCAGTTACCTATTTGGTCTCGCGAGTTTTGCCGAGGGCGTTGATCTCCCCGACGACTATTGTCGACACGTGATTATTGCGAAGCTTCCCTTTTCGGTCCCTGACGACCCTATTGGCCAGGCTTTTGCCGAATGGTTAGAGTCCGAAGGGCGTAATCCTTTCGTTGAAGTGTCTGTACCGGAAGCTACCCTCAAATTAATACAGGCTTGTGGCCGACTCATAAGGCATGAAGAAGACGGTGGGCGGATCACGATCTTGGACCGGAGACTCTTAACTCGTGCGTACGGACACGCAATCATCGAGTCCCTACCTCCTTATCGTCGAGACGATGCGTAGCCTCCCGCTCCCGCTAGAGAAACGCCTTTCGAGACTAGGTTCGGTGGGGGCAGCGGGAAATCCATACGTTCTGCTCAGAGCGTGAAAGATTGAAATTTGTGGAAGACGTCGATAGCTATCAGATTTCGCAAATGGGTCTGGATTGTTACCGACATATGGACCCCCAAGCCCCGGACGATTTTCGTCAACTTGCCGCTTTGTTGGTTGACTACTGGATCGAGAGAGATATTCGACAAATCGGAATTGGTGGAGGCCAGGGCGCGGGCAAAAGTACGCTCTGTCGACTAATCGCTTCTGCGTTTGCATATATGGGCGAGAGGGTCGCGATACTGAGTATTGATGACTTTTATTTGCCCGCCAAAGAGCGATTACGGTTGGCTCGCGAAGTACATCCGTTGATAGCGACTCGAGGGCCGCCCGGTACTCACGAGATTGATGCCTTACTCAAGAGCATAGACGTTCTGAAAGATGGGGGTACAGTCGAGGTGCCCGTGTTCGACAAGGCCACGGATGAACGCACGGGTAGTCGCCGTATTGATGGACCCGTGAAACGGGTGCTTGTCGAGGGTTGGTGCGTCGGTGCCCGTCCGATGGTCGGGGCTCCCGAGGATGCGCCCATCAATGAACTTGAACGACACCACGATCCGAAAGGTGAATGGCGACAGTGGATCAACCGAGGACTTGAGACGGCGTATCGGGATCTCGTGAACCGATTCGATCAACTCTTGTACCTTAGAGTACCCAATATGACTGCGGTGCGAAGGTGGCGATTGGCGCAAGAACAATCGTTGCCGCGCGCTGCTCGAAAGGACGTTGACGAGGTCGATCAGTTTGTCGCGCATTATGAACGGTTGACCTTGTGGATGATGGAAGACCTAGCAACGCGAGCCGACCTCGTGGTGCATCTTGGTGAAAACCACGAAGTCACGTCCGTGGTGCTTGCCTAAGCGGCAAGAAATGTAGGCGGCGTGCGTCGGTGGGATGAAAACTATTGGGTGAAGATCCCAATCGATCAAAAGATTGCTGACCATGGGTCGTGAAACAGTTCCAATGCCGCACCGTTAGGGTCACTCACTGAGATGCGAAAACGGTTGTGATAATTCGAGTGACGGTTTCTCCGACGATTTACAGCATTTTTCGGATCAACGTGTCCACTAGAAATGCCCGTTCTTACAACGAATTATGCGTCCCGTCACAGAGCGGCGCCCCGGCGGTTCGCTTGCAGCCGCAAAAGTAAAGGGTACGGTCTTTATCCGCTTCGTATGCGACAGGGGTGAACTCCGTGTCGCTATGCGAGCCATCACAGAAGGGTTGGTTCGCGCTCTTTCCACACGCGCACCAAAAGTACTTTTTACCCGCCGTCACGTCGACAGGGAACGGTGCTTTTTGTGCGATATTGGGATCGGCCATGGTTTACTCCTAGTCTTGTTGAGATAAGTTGCGCGGTATTTATTTCCCCGTCTGGTTCCAGCGCGCGAAGTACGTGCGTTCATGGTGCCTGACAGTCTCGCGTTTTCCAACGCGGCCGACTACCATCGACGGCTGTTGTGATCTACAGCAACAGGGTAGAGGAAAGCGTGGCACGTTGGGAGCGGGAAGATACAGAGGCAGTACCCCAGTGGTTTTGGGATGCGATTGACGTTGAATCGCGGCAAAACACGGTTGAAGTTGAAGATTGCGACGTGTTCTACCAAGAATGGGGAGATAGCTCAAAACCGGGCGTCTTGCTTATTCATGGAATGAACGCTCATTCTCGATGGTGGGACTTCATTGCCCCCCTGTTGGTTGATCGATTTCATGTTGGTGCGATGGACTTAACCGGCATGGGCGACTCCGATTACCGCTACAGTTACGAAGCGGAAACATACGCTCAAGAGATTGTCGGGGTTTGTGATGCCATCGGATTTGACTCCAATGTGACGGTGGTCGGCCATAGCTTCGGTGGCGCTATGGCGACCAAGGCGATGGACCTTTACCAAGATCGATTTGGCGCTTTGGTGCTGGTTGATTCGGGAATACGCGATCCTGATGAACCGATCCCTGATCGACCACATATGGGTGGCGATCGGGCGAAAGCTTACCCTGATAGAGAGACCGCGGAAGCTCGTTTTCGTCTTTATCCTCCGCAGCCGTGTGCGAACGCGTTTGTGTTGAAGTACATCGCTAAACAGTCGGTCATGCGAATTGATGGCGGTGGCTGGGCGTGGAAGTTTGACGAGGACCTACCCGGTACTTTGAAAGGTGGCGAGCGATACCCAGAGGAGTACGCTGGGCTGTCACTGCCCGTTGGAATTATCTACGGTTCCGACAGTGAGCTTTTTTCCAAAGAAACACTCAATTACATGTTGTCGCTCATCCCCGGTGAGGTGGATGTGTGTGCCATTGAAGACGCGCAGCACCACGTATTTCTTGATCAGCCACTAGCGTTTGCGCATGAATTGGCTGACATGATTGTCCGCCTAACGACAATTTGAGGTGGACGATCCCTCAAGGTGCAGTCATTGATGGGTGGGAGTTTTTCTCGTTAATCCCATGACAAGGCGCCACCGGTTTGGTATTCGGTGACCCTCGTTTCAAAAAAGTTTTTTTCCTTTTTTAGGTCCATGATTTCGGACATCCAGGGGAACGGATTTTTTACCGCCTGAAACCTTTCGGGTAATCCAATTTGAGCCAACCGACGGTTGGCGATGAACTGCAGGTACTCCGCCATCATGTTGCCATTCATCCCAAGAATACCGCGGGGCATGGTGTCGAGCGCATATTGCGTTTCCAGTTCCGTTCCTTCCAGTATCATCTGTGCCGCAAGTTCTTGCATTGATGAGTCCCACAATTGTGGGTTTTCTAGTTTGATCTGATTTATTACGTCGATCCCAAAGTTCACGTGCATCGATTCATCACGAAGAATGTATTGGAACTGCTCGGAGGTGCCGGTCATTTTATTGCGTCGCCCCATCGACAGGATCTGTGAGAATCCGCAGTAAAAGAAAATGCCTTCGAGGACGCAGTAATAAGCAATGAGGTTTTTTAACAATGCTTGATTATCTTCATGCGTGCCTGTCGTGAATTGAGGATCAGAAAGCTCTTTAGTGTACTTAAGTGCCCAAGACGCCTTTCGTGCCACCGAGGGTACCTCGTGATACATGTTGAATATCTCGCCTTCGTCCATGCCTAAAGATTCGATGCAATACTGGTATGCGTGCGTGTGGATTGCTTCTTCGAAGGCTTGCCGAAGCAGATACTGCCGACACTCCGGATTGGTGATTAGTCTGTAAATGGCAAGTACTAAGTTATTGGCCACCAGCGAGTCCGCTGTAGAAAAGAACCCCAGACTTCTTTTAATGACAACTCGTTCGTCGTCGCTTAGGCCATCTTCAGATTTCCAAAGCGCCACGTCGGCAGTCATGTTGACTTCCTGTGGCATCCAGTGATTTGCGCATCCATCGAGATACTTTTGCCATGCCCAGTCGTACTTGAAAGGTACGAGTTGATTAAGGTCGGCGCGGCAGTTGATCATCCGTTTCTGATCAACCGTGACTCGCTCGGTATTTTCGTGATGAGTCGTCGCCGTGATGTCGTCTATTAAAGCGTGTCGACTGGCCAGATCATCTAATCGGGGTTCGGTGGACGGAGGCATTGTTTGAGCGCGAGGGGCCGTGTCGAGAGCCTCGGCTGGTTGATTGGCATGACGTTCTGGTCGCAATATTTCGGGGTCGTCTAATTGTTTGGCAAGCGGAATGGCCGAAGACCCAACTTTCTGACTTGCTACTCCTTCTTCGCTATATTCATCCCAACTGAGCATGTAAGGACCTCCTATTGGCAGGCTTCGCAATCCGGGTCATCGATAGAGCACGCTTGCGGTACTTCGGCGGGTTCTCCCATGAGCGCTTCGTTTATTGTTTCGGCAACGGGTGAGACTTCTGACGCAACCGCGTTGAGGGCGCTGTCGCCGATGACCGTTGATTTTTCCGTACTCGTCGCGCTGAGTGCTCGCAAGTAATACGTAGTTTTTAGTCCACGCATCCAAGCCATGCGATACATGACGTCGAGTTTTTTTCCGGATGCACTGGCTATGTAAAGGTTGAGAGACTGAGCTTGATCGATCCATTTTTGACGTCGACTCGCAGCATCAACGAGCCACCTCGGCTCGACTTCAAAGGCTGTCGCGTATAGTTGCTTAAGGTCAGCCGGTATTCGATCGATGGATTGGAGACTGCCGTCGAAGTACTTGAGGTCGTTGACCATCACGCTGTCCCAAAGCCCTTGGCGTTTTAGGTCGTGAACCATGTGGGGATTGACGACCGTAAACTCTCCCGACAAATTCGATTTAACGAAAAGGTTTTGATAAGTCGGTTCGATCGATTGAGTGACTCCAGTAATGTTGGCGATAGTCGCGGTGGGCGCAATCGCCATCACATTCGAATTGCGCATTCCGTGCGTCTTGACCTTTGTTCGTAAGTCTTCCCAGTCGAATCGCGTGTCCAAGTTGACATCTAAATATTCCTTGCCGCGTTCGTTTTGGAGACGCTCTAAGGAGTCGATGGGCAGTATTCCCTGGCTCCACAGAGACCCCTCAAAACTAGTGTAACTACCTCGCTCCTCGGCTAGATTGCTGGATGATTCGATGGCGAAATAAGAAATCGCTTCCATAGATTCGTCGGCGAATTCTACGGCTGCCTCGGACGCATAACCGACCCGTTTGCGGTACAACGCGTCTTGAAATCCCATAATCCCAAGTCCAACTGGCCGGTGCCGCATGTTTGAAGCACGAGCTGCTGGTACCGCGTAATAGTTGATGTCGATGACGTTATCGAGCATTCGGATGGCTGTTTGCACCGTTGTCTTAAGTTTTTCGGTATCTAATTGACCCGATTCGGTGACATGCTGGGCGAGATTAATTGAGCCGAGATTACAAACCGCTATTTCGTCTGCTGACGTATTTAATGTGATCTCTGTGCATAAGTTTGATGAGTGCACAACGCCTACATGTTGTTGAGGGGACCGCGTGTTGCAGGAATCTTTAAACGTGACCCATGGATGGCCCGTCTCATAGCTGTCTCTTATACACATCTCCGAGCCCACGAGACCGAGGCTGATCTCGTATGCCGTCTTCTGCTTGAAAAA
>CAXDSX010000100.1:0-8581 GCA_963992075.1 uncultured Pseudomonadales bacterium
CTCCTGGCCCTATCTCACGTCGCCCACAATTGCGTTGTCGGCTACCACGTGACACTGAGCCACCAGGTTTCGTTGGGAGGCCATGTCACCATCGGCGACTACGCCAATCTCGGCGGGCTTAGTGGCGTCCATCAGTTTTGTCGGGTGGGCCGAGCGGCCATGGTCGCCGGCATGGCGAAAGCAACTCAAGATGTGCTCCCGTACACGATTGCAGACGGCAACCCTGCGAGGATGCGCGTGATCAACAAGATTGGGATGGAACGGGCTGGGTACGCCGACCAGGCGATTGCTGAGGTTCGGCGTGCTTTTCGTACGCTTTTTATGCGCGAGTTACGCCTGGAAGATGCGGTTCGGGAAGTCGAACAAACCCTTGGCGACCATCCTCACATTCGCTTGTTGCTCGACGCCATCACCAGTTCAAAGCGTGGCATCGCTCGACCGGAAACGTCGACGTTCGAAATCAACGTTAGTAATTAGCGAGCCGACACCAGAATGACACGGCCGTGACAACGCGTTGGGGCATTCTCGCCACCGGTCGAATAGCCAAAACCCTTGGCGATGCGGTGGTCGCTTCGGCGACAGGGGAACTCGTTGCCGTCGGTAGCCGCTCTCAAGCAAGCGCAGACGCGTTTGCAAACCACTACGACGGGTTAACAGTCCACGGCTCGTACCAGGACCTTATTGACGATCCCGGTGTTGATGCCCTGTACGTCGCGACGCCCCACCCACAACACGCCGAATGGACCATCAAAGCGCTCGAGGGAGGCAAGGCTGTTCTTTGCGAAAAGCCCATGGCCGTGAATCACCCCCAGGTAATGGCCATGGTGCAAAAGGCTACCGACACCCGAACCTTTCTCATGGAAGCGTTTATGTACCGAACGCACCCCCAGACACGGCGCCTCATCGAACTCTTACGCGAGGGGGCCATCGGCGAAATTCGGCACATTCACGCGAGCTTCGGTTTTCACACGCCGTTCAACGCCCAACATCGGTTGTTCGCAAACGACCTGGCGGGTGGCGGCATTATGGACGTCGGTTGTTACCCGGTCTCCATGGCGCGACTCATCGCCGATGCGGAACCCGAGCGTGTCAGTGGTCATGGCCGTTTGGGCGAAACTCAGACCGACGCGTTCGCCTCCGCCCTGCTGCACTTTCCAGACGGTGTCGCAGCTCAGGTTACGACCGGGGTGCAGTTGGGCCTCGACAACTCCGTCAGCGTCTTTGGCAGTTCCGGGCAGATTCACGTTGACCATCCCTGGCTGTGCCCCAGTGAATGGTCATTCACCCTGATTCAAGGGGGCGAAAAGTCGCTTATAAAAGGCTCGGCCAAGCCCCCATACATTCATGAAGTCGATGAAGTGGATCGATGTCTTTCGGAAGGTCTTACCGAATCCACGACCATGGATTGGCGCGACAGTCTTGGCAACGTTCGCGTTCTCGACAACTGGCGACACGCCATCGGCCTTGAGTTTGACCAAGAGAAACCGGACCAACTACGAATTCCAGTTCATGGTCGGCCACTCCACATCGACGCGTCAAAGATGGCCTACGACCAGGTGGACGGCGTCGACAAGCCGGTCTCTCGCTTGGTCATGGGCTGCGACAATCAACCCAGCGCTGCCCATGCTGCCGTGATGTTCGATGACTTTTACGAAGCGGGTGGCAACACCTTTGACACCGCCCATATATACGGTGGCGGTGCCATGGAACGTTTTCTTGGCCATTGGATCGCCAACCGCGGGCTTCGACAAGACGTCGTCGTCATCGGTAAGGGCGCGCACACGCCTTTCAATCATCCCGAGCACGTACCGAGCCAATTGACCGAGAGCCTTGAACGATTGCAAACAGACCACCTCGATCTTTACTTTCTCCATCGCGACAACCCCGAGGTGGACGTGGGCGAATGGATCGACGTGCTGAACCGCGAACTCGAGTCAGGCCGCTTTCATGCCTTTGGCGCTTCAAACTGGTCCCTAACGCGCATCCAAGAAGCCAATGCCTACGCCGCCCAACACGGATTACGCGGGTTTGTTGCCGTCTCGAATAACTTTAGTCTTGCCCAAATGATCGACCCCGTCTGGCCCGGCTGCATCGCCGCAAGTGACCCTGCATTTACCGAGTATCTTGAATCCCATCAGATCGCATTATTCCCTTGGTCCTCGCAAGCGCGTGGATTTTTCACGGGACGAGCCGACGCGATTCGACGCCAGCTCGTTTCAGCTGTCGATACCCAGTTAGGGGCTCAACCCTCCGATGCCGAGATGCGGCGCTGCTGGTTTTCTGACGACAATTGGAAACGCCGCGACCGAGCGACTGAACTCGCCGACGTGCATGGCGTCGAACCCATCAACATTGCTCTCGCCTACGTTCTTAAGCAGCCCTTTCCTTGCTTCCCACTCATTGTTCCAAGACAGCTGTCCGAAACCCGAAGTTCGCTCCAAGCGTTGTCAGTGAATTTGAGCGACGAGGAGCGGCGATGGCTTAATCTTGAGTTGACCAGGCGTCCCGCTTCCTGACCACCATCGTGTCCGCTAAACGGTCGTGGAGGCAGCGCCGTGAAGCACCAAAGATGAACACCGCATCAACCAGGGGTACCCAAAGCAGCGTCCCCGGGAACGGCCACGGAATACCTTCTAACGTGATCTGTCCCACCACCGGGAGCGTTGCCGAAACAACCGTATTCGGGATGTAGAGCCAGCTCACTAAATTTGCCAACAAAATGAAGACGACGTAGCGGTAGAGAATCAACTTCTCGAGTGCCGGTCGGCCACCACTCGACGCTTCGACGATCTGCAACCCCAACATCCACTTGCCCACGGTCTGGCCCCGCGTAACCAAGGGAAAGCCATTGATCACAAAAAAAATGGCCGTGAACCAGAGTGTCCATTCGACAATCACGGGCAGTTCGTTGGAAAGGGCCATAATGAAACTGGTGTAGCCGATGTCGCCTCGAACGGCGAAAAAAACAAACACCGCGACCAACACCAACGTATCGAATAACGACGCGAAGAAACGGCGAAAACGTCCCGCTGGAATGATTGCCTCAGAACCAAAGCGTGTCGCCACGGTAGCTATCCTCCCTCAACGCGAATCGTGCACACAATTTGATCCGTGAAAAAGAACATTACCGAATTATGCCCGTGCGCGACAGGCTACGAATCGGAGACCACCTTTGTGCCCGCGATGAGGTCGTGAACACAGCGCCGATCACCACGAAAGATAAATAGGGCGTCGATCAGTCCCAAGAGCTGTCCAATCATCGGAATGGCCTGCACAAGCATCACGAGAACGTACCGGAGTCCCAATAATTTCAACGCCGTTGCGGCACCGTTTGACGCGGCATCCACGATGCGGATGCCGAGCATCCATTTGCCCAAGGTCTGTCCCTTGGTCACCAGCAAGTAACTGTTTATCGCCATAAAAATGATAAGAAGCCAGATCGAGCCCGCTGTCGGCATCTGTTGCGTCATGGGGTCGCGCACTACGTCCAGCATCGTGACGCCCAGTGGTCCGGGGTTGAAATATGCAACGGCCACAAGAACGATACCCGCAATGATCACATCGATCATGTAGGCCCCCAACCGCCGTCCTCGGCCCGCAAGTTCCGGACCACCAGGCGTGTCCGCCTCGTGAGACACGGTGGCCCGTGTTTCGGATGTGCTCTCGCCGGCGTCTGAATGGTCGTCGTTATCGCTCATCCACTATCTCCCCCTTCCAAGGTTGCATCAAGGTACCACGGCACTAAGTTCAACGGCATCGCCCACAGGGTCGATACATCGTGCGCCGTTGTTGCGCGAATTGCTAACAAATGTCGAGACCGGGATCACGGAAAGATCGAACGCCAATCGAGGCGACATCAGGTCGGCTAACACCGTCGCCTCTTGATCACGAGCCATCCACTCGATCGCGCTCGGTTTCGACAACATCACTGGCTGACGCCGGTGCAGGAATTCAAGTTCGGGCGAGGCCGCCGTGGTCACGATGGTGAAACTCTCAACGATCTCATCGCTCGTTTTGCTCTGCCACCGGTCCCAAAGACCGGCCAAAACCATCGCTGAACCATCGCTTGGTCGGACGTAGTGTGGGAGCTTGCGGTCATTCCGCTTTGTCCATTCGTAAAATCCAGACACCGGCAAGATGCAACGGCCACGTTCGAACGGACCCTTGAAGGCGTTCGAGCTCGAGAGCGTTTCACTCTTGGCATTAAACATCGCGTAGCGGTTGGACGGCCCGTCGGACCAATGTGGAACCAACCACCAACGCGCACTTGCGGCCTCGTACGCGCCATCGCTATCCGGCCGAATAATCCACGCTTGCGCCGTGGGGGACGTATTAAAGTTATCGTCTCCCGGAAAAGGTTCATTCACCCAATCCATGAAGGTCTCGGCGAGCGGATCACTCGTGACGTTGAACCGTCCGCACATCGGTTATCGCACTAGCGTCGCGACTTCACGCATCTCATCCACATCAAGACGCATACCGGCTCCCTCGACGTTGCTCTGGATCTGTTCTTCACGCGTTGCGCCCGCAATGACACTGGAAACTTCCTCAAAAGAAAGTAACCAACCGAGTGCCAACTCGAGGATCGAACGCGAACGTTCGCTCGCAAAGCTTGCCAGGGCATCAAGACGATCAAAGTTGCTGTCCGATAACGCTCGTTCAGCACGTGCGCCCGCGTTAGCAAGCCGTGTCCCTTCAGGCGCGGCTTCACCGCGCTGATATTTACCGGTCAACAAGCCACTCGCGAGCGGGAAATACGGCAGCATACCGAGACCAAAGTGCCGACACCCGGGAATGACTTCGTGGACCACGGCACGCTCGAACAGGTTCATGTGATTTTGTGCGGACACGAAACGGGTAAAACCCTCGCTCCTCGCCGTCCAGTCGGCATCCGCGATCTGCCAACTGGAGAAGTTAGACGAGCCGACATACCGGACCTTGCCCGATCGGACCAGATCATCCAAGGCCGAAAGCGTTTCATCAATGGGTGTCGCAGGGTCAGGGAAGTGGATTTGGTAAAGGTCAATGTAGTCGGTGCCAAGGCGACGAAGACTCGCTTCCACGGCCTTCATGATGTAGCGGCGAGAGCCCCCACGAGACAGGGCGTCTTGACCCATCGCCATACCAAATTTGGTGGCAACGATGACGTCCGAACGCTTTGAGCCCAACGCCTTCCCAAGAAATACCTCCGAATCACTACCGCCATACACGTCGGCGGTATCAAACAAGGTGATCCCATGATCGAGCGCCGCGTCCACAACGCGCTTGGTGCCTGATTGGTCAACTCGACCCCCAAAATTGTTGCAACCGAGGCCAATCTCGCTGACGGATAAACCGCTATTGCCCAATCGTCGAAATTCCATCATTGACTCCCGTGTTTCCCAGCGGCCCAAGCGACCGCGCCTAGCGATTCAGCGGCAAATTCTGCCGCCGGTGGCTCCAACGTCGTCGCCATGGTGTCGTTCCAACGATTCAGGAACCCAAACAACGCGATGATGCCGACGATCTGTACGATTTGACGAGAATTAAAGTGCGCTTTCAATCCCTCAAACATCTCGGGCGTTGCCGCGTTTGGGTTCTCCCCTGCAGCCATCGCTAGCGCGACCACGGCTCGTTCGCTCTCAGAAAAAGCGGGCTCCGTCTCAAACGCCAGAATCGCGTCGAGTTTGGCTCGGTCACCGCCACGTTCAACCATCTGGTGAGACGTATGGGCTTGACAGTATCGGCAACCGGCAGCAACGCTCACGGCGAATGCGATGAGCTGCACCAAATCCGGCGGCAGATTGTCTCGCCGATCCGAGTCATCGGCGACGGAGCGTTCAAGCATCGGCATCGCCGCCTTCAGGTCGCCGCCGAATACGACCGACGTGAGTGCAAAAAACGCGGCCGGCAGTTGCGGCATATGGGCCATCGTCAGCATGCTGTTGGGCACAAAGCCCATGGCGGCCTCTGCACCGGCAAATATCCCTTGTAGCTCCTCAACCGCCCCACGCGGCCTGGGTTCAATGTGTGCCATTTTCTTCCTCCCATCGGTCATAATGCCGGGGTTGCTCCAAAACGAAAAGCCGCCCACCATGCCGGCACGGAGAGTATTCACGAACGAGGGACCCATGGCCGACATCGACGATTTTCGCACCGAGACCCGAGCCTGGCTCGAAGACAACTGCCCGGCCGGCGCAAGAGGGCCCGGACCGATTTCAACGGGCGCAACGTCGATCGCGATCAACCATGAAGACACGCAACTTTGGCTCGATCGCATGATAGAGAAGGGCTGGACGGCACCCGTGTGGCCAACGGAATACGGCGGTGGGGGTCTCAGCACGAACGAATACATGACACTGATTCAGGAAATGCGCCGGATTGATGCACGTGCTCCGCTTGGCGGCATGGGCGTGAGTCTGATTGGGCCGACGTTGCTTGAATACGGAACCGACGAGCAAAAAGAGCGACACATCCCCCGGATCGTCCGGGGCGAAGTCGCTTGGTGTCAGGGATACAGCGAACCGGGTTCCGGCTCCGATTTAGCCTCGCTACGTACCCGAGCAGAAGACAAAGGCGACCATTTTGTTGTCAACGGTCAGAAAATTTGGACATCGGGTGCTCAATACGCGGATTGGATATTTGCGCTCGTTCGAACCGATCCCGATGTCCCCAAACACGAGGGGATTAGTTTCGTGCTGATGGATATGCATCAGGACGGCATCACGGTGCGACCGATTCGTCTTATTTCGGGCGAGTCGCCGTTTTGCGAGACGTTTTTTGACAACGCCATCGCCCGCAAAGACGACCTCATCGGCGAACTCAACAAGGGTTGGACCGTCGGGAAACGCTTGCTGCAACACGAGCGCGGCAGTATGGCGTCATTGGTCGGTGGTGGCGCGGTTAAGGATACGGGCCCCGTGCTCGAAGACGAGGCCAAGGCATTTAGCGGCGAATTAGACGGGCGCATCGCCGACGCTGCACTCCGTGACCGAGTCCTGTCTCATAACATGAACTCGCACGTGTTCCACTTGACACAACGACGAACGGTGGAAGAAGCCTCCGATGGCAGCACCCCTGGACCCGCCACTTCGATCTTCAAAATGTACGGGACCGAACTGCAGCAGGAAAAATCGTCCCTGTTTGTTGAGATACGGGGAACCCAGGGACTGGGATGGACGGGCGATCCGTTCACCAATCGCAGCCTAATGGACACGCGGGCTTGGCTCTCCAACCGCGCCGCCTCGATTTACAGCGGCAGCAATGAGATTCAGCGCAACATTATCGCCAAACGGGTTTTGGGCTTACCAGATTAGCCTTCCGAGGCGACTAAGCCTCGTTTTGCTCGCTGGCACGATGTCGGCGTGCGTGACCGGACGCATCAATACCGCCGAGTCGAGTGTTATGAGCGAACCACAACCGCCGCTTGCGGAACAACGGGCCTACAGTTACAACCACCACGGCATCGCCGTCGAAGACCCGTTTCACTGGCTCAAAGACCCCAACTACCCCGACGTTACCGACGTCGATGTACTTAATTACCTTAAGGCAGAAAACGACTATTTCGATGCCGTGATGGCACCGATTCAGTGGCTCGTCGACGAATTGTTCCAAGAGATCAAACAGCGTCAGAAACCCGACGATTCGACCGTCCCTCTGCGCAATCGCGGGTATTACTACCAATCTAGTTTTAGCGCGGAGGCACAATATCGTGTGCATTCACGCTGGAAGCCAGAGACTTCGGAGCCGACTCCCGATGACGTTGAAGTCATTCTCGACGAACCCGAGCTCGCCAAAGGACACGATTATTTTAGCCTCGGCGCTTTTGCCGTGAGCGACGATGGTCGTTACCTCGCTTACAGCACCGACACCGACGGCGACGAACGCTACACCATGGTCATCCGCGATTTGCAGACGGGTCGGCTACTCGACGAACGTATCGCTAACACTATTGATTCGCCCATCTGGGCTGCTGATAACCAAACGCTTTTCTACCTCGTGACCAACGATGAGTGGCGCCCCTATCAAGCCAGACGCCACGTCATTGGGGAGTCCGTAGACAACGACATCGTCGTCTACGAAGAATCGGATCCGGGGTTTTTCGTCGGACTGGAGCGCACGACGTCGGGGGACTACATCGGCTTAAGCACATCCGATCACGTCACGTCCGAGTTACGTTTACTGTCGGCCAATGACCCGCGCGGTGATTTCCAAGTGGTGGTAGCCCGACGCGAAGGCCATCAATACTCGCTCGATCATCAAGGCCAAAGGTTTGTCATTCGGACCAACGACCTCCATAAGAACTTTCGTTTAGTCTCCACCCCCATCGGTGATCCCAATGAAGCGAACTGGACCGGTTTGATCGAACCCTCCGACGATCACTATCTACTGGGCTTTCAATGTTTCGACCAATGGATCGTTGCCGAAGAACGTCTCGAAGGGGTCGATCATATTCGGATCCTAGACGCCGACGATGTTTCACACCGAATCGAATTCCCTGATGCCATCCGAGTCGTTAGCATTGGCGGCAACGCCGAATATCAAACCGATACGATCCGACTGCACTACTCGTCATTGGTGACGCCGCACACCACCTACGACT
>CAXDSX010000101.1:0-8575 GCA_963992075.1 uncultured Pseudomonadales bacterium
TACGAGATCAGCCTCGGTCTCGTGGGCTCGGAGATGTGTATAAGAGACAGCCTCAACGTCGCATTGTTTCTAAAGGATTCAGTCGTACCGCGCGCAGCGCTGGAAAGAAACTCGCCACGACGCCCATCACCAAACTGGCCACCACCACAAATGCCAGATCCGCCGGCACTATCGTCGGCACCAGCGTACTCGAGGAAAATCCGAACGCTTCCAACCCCTCCGAGAACGCCGCGAGATCAACCCCGTCCGACAGCCACAAACACAAACCACCCCCCGCAGCAGTACCGATCGCAACGCCCATTATCATAATCAAGGTCGATTCAGTCACGATTTGCAGCAACACCGCACCGGCGCGCATACCTAACGCGCGCAGCATGCCGATTTCTCGATAGCGCTCCATGACGGCGGTCACCACCGTGTTCACCAGACCGAACACAAGTGCCGACATGACGATGATAAACAAGACGTAAATCATGGCATCGGAGAGCTGCATCATGGTGGCCGCCATGGGCTGCAACGTCTGCCAGTCGAATACGTTCAGGCCGACGAACGTTGCGATTAGGCTCTGCAGCACGGTCGGTTGGTATTTTTCGTCCGTCAACCTCACCGAGACCTCGGTAACCGTGTCCGACACCAACAACGCCTGGGCCGCCTCAATGCCGGTAAAAACATGAAATTTCTCCAACGCCGAGTGTTCGCTCTGGTACAGCCCAGCAATCCGATAACCGGCCTCGCGACTGCGGCCATCTGCCCCCTGGGTAACGATCACCAACCGTCGCCCTGCCGCAGTTTCGAGTTGTTCGGCGAGCGATCGACCCACGAGAATCCGTCGATCGCCTGGCCCTTCTAATTGCTCGCCTTCGATTGTCCAGTCGGCAACAAACGAAATGGATTCTTGGGCCGGGTCGATCCCGATAAACTCGATCCCTCGTGTTTCCCTTTCGCTCATGATCACGGCGGGGACCCGGACGCGCCGAGCCCAGCCCTGCATCTGCCCTGCGGGTATCTCAGGCGACCACTCGGACTCGAGCACAAAGCTCCTGGCAATGCCGGGATCGTCCCGATACCCGGGCTGCAAAACCTTCACGTGTCCGACCATGGAGTTGATCGCGCCATCGGCCATCTGCGCGGTCATGCCACGCAGAAACGCGTTCAGGAAAATCACGCCCATCACGGCAAATGAAAGCGCCACGAGCATGATCAGGTTGCGCCGACGCTGGCGCCAAAGATTACGCCACGCCAATTGCCCAATTTTTGCCAGCGACATCGCTATTCTTCCGTCATAAGAGCTTCGACCACCTTCATTCGATACAACTTGAGCGTGGAAACAACCGCTGCCAGTTGGGTCGCGAGCACAATGACCGCGCTCGTGACCATGGCAGCCTCCAGGTTGAAACGTCCACGGAGCACCTGGGGCAGGTTCAAATGTTCATACATCTCACCGACCTGCCCGAGAGACGCGATGTTGACCTGCACAAACGAAACCACCACCGCGGCTAGACTGATGCCCACCAGCAGGCCAAAGACCGCCATGCACAACGCCTCGATTTGGAGCATCCCGACGATCGCCCCAGGCCGCATGCCAAGCGCGAGAAGCACACCGAATTCTTGCGTGCGCTCGTGGATCGTCATGATGAACGCATTCACGACGCCAAAGGTCACCAACACAACAAACAGTGCGTAGAACGCGACGCCGCCGATCATTTTCATTTCAAGTTGTGCGGCCAGGTCGGGCATCAGCGTCTCCCAATTCGCTAATCGATTGCCCAATATTTCTCCGTCGTGATCATCGACGAGTGGCTGACTCGACGTGTACGTGTCGAGTTGTAGCGCAATGGCGTGGACTTCATCGCTAAGACCCAGCGCGCCGCCAAGATCGGACAACGTCACATGCACCTGCGAGCGATCGAGTACCGCCATGCCGCTGGTGAATGTACCGACCACCGTGGCAACAAGGGCCGCAACCCCTGACTCTTTGCCCGATCCTAGGAAGACGACTTCATCGCCAACGCCCACCCCCAGGTTACGCGCGAGCACACTACCGACAACGGCTTCACCGTCTTGCTGCAAATAGCGTCCGGCGTCCACCCTGGTCTTTATCACAGCAAAATCTTGATCTGAATCGGTCCCAACGACCATGGCCCCCACACTCTTCTCGCCAACCGATACCAAACCATGCGTCATCACACGCGGTGCCGCGACCCGCACACGCGGGTCTGATCGAATGCGCTCCAAAACCGCGGCAGCATGTGGCACCGTGTACTCCACCCGTGGGTCGTCGTTGTATTTCGGGTGTTGAATCTGAGCATGCCCATGCAATTGGTTCGCCTGCAGATCAATCATGGTGCCGAAAATGCCCATCTGACTTGAGTGCATAAAGACAATGAGTAAGACGATAAAGGCCACGCTCGATATCATTAACCACGACCGGCGCATGTTGCGCCAAAGATTACGCCAGGCGATCGACACGAACGACACGCCTACGATTGAAAGGCGAGGATTCGCCTGCGTCAACGGCACCGTGATCTCAGTCATTATTCTTCATCTCGTAAAGCCTCAACCGGCCGCAAGCGCCTGATTCGAAGCATGGTAAACGTCGACGCGAGGAGTCCCCCAACCCCAATGGCGAGCGGGGCCATTAGCACCACCGCCGCATCCACACCGCCATAGATGGTATCGGGCACCAGGATAGATATTCCAGCCGACAGTTCTTCCGCACCCAGCGACTCCAAGGGAATGCCCACCATGACTGGGTACGCGAGCAGTGCAGCACTCATCACCCAGCCGATGATACTTCCTAGCAGCCATATGGCAGTAGCCTCAACAATGATCATGCCCATGATCGCTTGCGGCCGCATCCCCACCGCGAGCAATAACCCAAATTCACGCGTTCGTTCAAGGATGGTGATCACCAAGGTGTTGCCAATATTAAAGACCACAATCAGGATGAGGATCACGTAGACGAATTGACCAGCGATACGGTCAAAGTCTATCGCCTTCGAAGTGTCTGGCATCAGCACCGTCCAGTCACGAATAGCCCAACCGGGACTTAACATCGGTTGGATCATGTCCAACGCAGGTTCGATCGCACCAATGTCGTGCAAATTGACCAAGATCCGCTGACCACCGTTCGCGAACCCAAAGGCGGCTTGGAGCGCGGGCAATGCGACCTGCACCAGCGTCCGATCGATCTCCGCTTGACGCGTTTCCATGATGCCGCCCACCGTCAACACCATCGCGGCCACGCTGCCCTCGATACCCGTCCCTAGGATGACCACCTCATCGCCCAGCCCGACACCCAAATTGCGGGCCACCCCAGCGCCGACAACGGCGTGGTCCGATTGGGCAAGGTAAGTCCCTTCGGAAAGACTCTGTGGAAAATTCGAGACCATGCGCTCTCGTTCCGGATCAACACCTTGAACCAGCGCGCCAACACTCTTTTCACCCACCGAAACTAAGGCGAACGCTTCGGCCCGCACCGTCGTTGCGGCCACCTCAGGCAATGCGTCGAGTTGTCGAGCCAACGCGTTAGCCCGTGGAATCAAATACTTCGGTCGTGGATCCTCCAAGTATTCGGCATGTTGCACCTGCAGGTGACCGCTGCCGAGCCGTGTGGCCAGATCGATGATGTCCCCATAAAAGCCCAGTTGTATGCTCATGCCGCAAATCACGACCATGGCCCCGACGGCAATACTCAGTACAGTTCGCCAGGTTCGCCCACGATTACGCCATAAATTTCGCCAGCCGACGCGGACGAACGTCCAAGACAAGCCAGTCCCCATCGCTCGTTAATCCACGTCGCGCGTGATCGGCATCAACGACCCGACGTCAGCGAAAATAAGGTGAACTTGCGATCGGCGATGTTGGCATCGAAGTCGGCTTCGACGTATTCGATCTCGGTCCATTCTTGTGGCTCTTCGAGGTTCGACATACGCATTAAGACACCGATGTTGCGGCCACCCATCTCTTCAACTCGCTGCGTTTCGAGCCGTTTAATTGGCGTCAGTGATTGATCAAAGAACGTCTGCGACAACATCACGTAATCGTCCCGGACAACCATGGTCTCTTTACCCCAAACGACCGGGGCATCGTCGTGGGGGAAAGCATCAATGGTGTATAGCGTGTGCCCATCCTCGACCGTTGTCCCAACGATGGAAAGATCGTAATAGCGCAACAACTCATCGGATCGAGACAGGTCGTTGTACGAAAAATCCGATCCGCCCCAGCTCTGGGACATCATGCTGCTCGGTAACCGTATCGATCGCTTGAGTGCTGGCGCGAACGTCCACATTTTCTCGCCTTTTTTTAGCACCGCGTTGCCTGCGTCCTTTGCCGGCGCCGTGAATCGTATCAACGCCTCGTCTTGGCCACGTGTCCAAGCAACGATGGTGGAGGTGCGGTTCCAGTCGGGCCGTTGAATGCGCATCACGAGTTCTGAGTAGGAGCTCGCGCCACGCGTCAGCTCAAGCGCTCGGTTCAACAGTTCCGCCGCGGTCAACGACTCGGCCGTTACCAGGTGGTACGGCCCCAAGACCAACCATGCGAGGGCGACAAAAACACCTGCCCCGAGACGACCTGACGATGTTCGCCGGTTAAATTGCACCACGGTTCCTTTTGCCGGTTTCGACGACGAGCTGGATCAAGCTCCTACCCGTTCGTGTCGAACTATAGTTTACAGTGTCGCCAGTTTAGATTCCGGCACGTCATCCCAAAGGGTTCGAACGGGGCTTGCAGGATCATTCACTCTCAGCGGAACTCGAGACCACCATCCGAGGACGGATGCGTTTGCGATGGTTGCCAGCGCAACTCGCCCGTGGGTGCGGCCGCGTAGGGAATGCCTCGAAACACCCAAAGCCCTTCCTCTTAGGACGCGTGAATTTCGCCCTTATCCGTCGTCACGGTTGCCACCATGCTGCTTATCTCCTTTTGGTCGGCTAGCCGTTCGCACGTTCTCCGTGCCGACAGGCTCTTACTTATTCAACGCCCGATCCATTGGTCAGGATCGCGCAACCTTGTTGGTACGCATCTTGAGCCCGTACTCGGATCTCCTCATCGGTCCGACTACCGATGGGGTGATCGACCATGGCAAACCGGTAATCCGCAAGCCCCAGTGCCCGTGCAATATTGCGTCCCGTGGGTTCAAACGGGTACGTACAAATGACCAGTGCGGGTTTGTCGTGGTCTTCAAAGGAAATGCCGTCATGCACACTGCACGTTGAACAACTTCCTCAGTCACCAACCGCCGTGATCAGAAAATCGGCTTGCGCCGCCAGTTCGGCCAGGTTGGCAGGGTCCGCCGGCTTACCCGCGTTCCGTTTGTCGATGAAATGAACCACCGAACAGCCGTGTTCCTGCTCAAACCGGGCCGCTGTCTCCCGTACCAGCAACTCCGCATTGGCTTTGCCGTTGGACAACAGGCCGATCTTCTTTCCATCCAAGCTTTCTAGACGAGGTGCTTCGAGGCGGGTCGGCCCACCCTCCCCGTCTGCACCAGGATCCATCAATTCAATACTCATCAGTAGCTCCTTTGTTCGTATTTAACAGTCAATGCACACGCCGATCGGCTTAGATTGCATCATCGATGCCCGGGTCCGACTCCACGAGGGAATGAAGCACGAGTGTCCGCCGGCATCGCCGCCAGCGACCAAGAGGAGTATGTCGTGCGCACCGAAACCTCGATGCACATGCTCGGTACCTTGGCGCACGTGTTCCCGCTCAACGTATTTTCCCACGCGACGCATGACCTCAACCGTCTGATTTGCTTGGGTGAATAGGTACTCGCATACATCCACACGACTCCAGCCCGTCGCCCCGACAATCTCGGCATGCTCAGGTGATAACACCACCACCGACTGGCCGATGGTAATGCAACCGAGGCTCGCCATCGCATCGGCAACACAATCCAAAATCGACTCGGGCGTGTTGCCGCCGTGGTTTTCAATGTTGCAGAAGCCGGAACCAGCAAACACGGTCACGCTGGAAATGTCCGCGCCGAAGCCAAGCTCGACGTGCAGCGGATCCCACGGGCTCGACTCAGCGCGTTCGGCAATACATGAGACGTATTTACCGGGATGGCCTTGGGTCGACTGATCCGAAATACCCGGAAGCATTTCGAACACGTTCATGATGATGAGCCGCATCGCGCGTCCGATGGTGGCGTTGGCTCGGTTCCCGGGCCCAAACACGTTGCCCGCGGAGTTCATGCCCAAATCGCGTACCGCGGGGCCACTCACGATGACCACGGGGGCCGAACCACCGGTACTCGCCGTCGACGCATGAAAGCTGTAATCGGGTTCATTAACGGCCTCTAAGGCGGCGACGACCACCGGAAAATACTCGGGTAAACACCCTGCCATCACCGCGTTTACCGCGGCACCGTGAAGACTGCACTCAATCCCCGTGGCGGGATGACTTGCAATCACGGTCTCGGGCGGACGCCCCTCCATGGCAAGCATCGCGTCGACTCGACCACGCTCGGGTGGGACCACGGGTAATCCATCGGTCCAACCCCGTTCATAGCAGTAATCGATTGCGGCGAGGGCATCGTCTTCGACCTTGTGAACGTTCTTTGTTGCAGCCATACGCTCCCCCTCGAACCCCTTTCCAACCGTGACGTGACCTCCCGCACCGCAACCGGCAATATGGGCATTCAGTTGATTGTGGTCACAAACGTTGAAGGAAGAGATTACCATTTGGAGCGAGGGCACGCGCCTCGCCGCCGACCTATTTACCCCAGACAAAAAAAGCGACGATGGCGGCCACCCTGGCATCCTCCTGTGTCACGGTTGGGCCGGCCCTAAAACCCATCTGAGCGCGACCTACGCGCCCTTTTTCTGTGAAGCCGGGTTCGCTTGCCTAACGTTCGATTACCGCGGTTGGTTCGAAAGCGACGCACGGCTAGCAACGCCAGACGCGCAACCCTCCACCGACAAAGACGGTTCGATCACCGTACGTGCCTACCCGGTTCGTGAAGTCGTGGATCCACTCGATCAAAATCGTGACATCCACAACGTCCTCGACTACTTCCTCGACTGTCCTCAGGTCAATCCCAGCCGGTTAGGCCTTTGGGGATCAAGTTTCGGTGGAGGCCACGTGATTTTCGTCGCGGGAACTGATCCAAGAATACGAGCCGTCGTCAGTCAAGTGCCGGGGATGGGCGCGCCAACCGACAACGACGGCCATCCCACCGTGCCGGCCGACAGCCAGGCGCTGGGCGCCGCCATGGCAAAAGGCGAACTATGGTCGGTGCCGCGATCTCCCGAGATGCCCGAGTCACTCAAAGGCGCTGGCGATAGCCGTACCCTGTGGCGTTACCTGCCTCGGGTGGCAGCGCGCACCATCAGTGCGCCGACGCTTATTCTCGATCAAGAAGACGAAGAGTACGGCGGACGCGAAAATTCAGGCCAGGCGGCCCACGAAGCGCTGCCGCCAAGCACGACGTCGCACTACCACGTTTTCCCAGGAGGCCATTACGATATTTACGACAAAAACTATCGCGAGGCGGCGGCCATGGCCCGTGACTGGTTCCTCGAGCACCTTTGATATAGGCCCGTATGTTGAAGCGGTTTAACCAGACGCACATCGATCACTACCGGGACCACGGGTTCGTGATCGTTGAAAACTTTCTCACGCCCGACGAGTTGAATGGTGCGCGCAAAGATCTCAGCAGCACTCTTCCCGGATGGGTCGAGTACTGTGACGATCCGAATCTCCCAAAGCCCGAGGGCTGGAAGACCGGCCGCAACCCTGGCGGAGGTCCGACGCAATTTCCCTACGCTGGGCCATGCTTGAACGACATCACCTTGCATCCCGAACTTCGGGCATTCGCAGCCGAGATGATGGACCACAACGATCTTTACTGCGAACAATCGCACCTCACCGCCAAATGCAAAGACCATCCCGGCGACCGCGACCAAGGCATGCATTGTGACTTCGGTAACCACACGCTGGCGTATCCTCCCGTCGATCCCGCATATTGGCAAACGGCCTACTTGCTGTATTACACCGACGTCTCAGTCGACCATGCGCCAACAGCAATATGTTCGTGGACGCATTACCCAGAAAGACTGCGTTGGCCCGCACACTACTCGCGCGAAGATCGAGTCGAGTTGTACGACAACGAAATCAAGGTGGTGGTGCCCGCAGGGTCGCTGCTCGCCTATAGCATGCGGACATTTCATCGAGGCACACCGTTTCGCGCAGAAGCTGGCCGAATCGGTCAATTTATTACGTACGCTCCGGCCGCTTGGAAGTGGCTAGGTATTGTGGGTTGGTCGGCTCAGGCCATACGACCTGAATTCCGCCAATGGATTGAAACCGCATCGCCCGAAGAACGGACCCTGTTGGGTTTTCCATCGCCCGGGCATGAATATTGGACACTCGAGACACTCGAGGGCGTTGCGGCTCGCTACCCCGCCATGGACATGACCCCCTACGAGGGCGCGATGAACGAAAAAAAGACGGAGGACTTTTAGGCCCCCGATCCAAGAGGAGGCTAGAATGTCGTATGGCCATTAACGTTCACAAATCCGCCGAAGTGTATGCCGGCGCGGAAATCGGTGACGATAGCAATATC